>JAIVJN010000336.1 GCA_020200025.1 Acidobacteriota bacterium
GGCTAGGTGCGACCGGTGCGTGAGGTACGTAGGTACTTGGGTGCAGGTCTGGCCTGCCGCCTGTTGCTTGTCGCCTGTCGCCTGCCGCCTGCCGCCTGTCGCCCGCCGCAGAATGTATACGACCTTCACCGCGTAGCGTTCAGAGTCCCCTCGCCGACCACCACCGCCTTCCCTCCCACTTGAACCCTGCTGATCGTCCGGTCCGCCTTGCACTCGATCGCGATGAAGATTCGACTCGGCCTTCCCATCGCGACACCCTGTAGATTCACGATGTCGCGCGCCTGTTCGGGTTGGACGAGGCCATGCGTGACCAGGTAACAGCCAAGCGGCCCGCAGGCGCTGCCCGTTGCCGGATCCTCGACGACGCCCAAACCGGGAGCGAACATGCGACTGTAGGTCGACGCCGGCGGGTCGGCTGATTCGGTCGTGAAGACGAACACGCCGATTCCGCGGCCGCCAAGGGCGCTCGCCATTCGGCGAAGCCGGGCGAGGTCGGGCTCAGCGTTGTCGACCGCGGCGCGCGTGTCCACAGGCACGACGATGTAGGGCACGCCGCACGACATCTCCTCGATCGGCAGCCCAGTTCGCTCGACCGAGGCGTGATCGACGCCGGCTGCGCGCACGATCTGGGCAAGCGCGGCGGCCGGTGCGTGAACCTGCGGCAAGCCTTGGTCCATCCAGGCGAACGACAGTCGCTCGTTCTGCCACTCGAGCTCGACGCGCGTGGGCCCGACGTTCAGGCCGAATACGACATGGTCGCGATCCGCTGCGATCGTGCCGTCATGCGCCAGCGCAAAGGTGCTGCCGATGGTCGGATGGCCCGCCATCGGCAACTCAGCGCCGGGCGTGAAGATGCGCATGCGGACGTCGGTGTCGGGCCGCTCGGCAGGCACCACGAACGTGCTCTCGGAAAAGTTCATCTCCCGCGTCATGGCCTGCATCGCCGCTCGGTCGAGCCCGCGACCGTCGGTGAAGACGGCGAGCTGATTGCCTTCGAACGCGCGATCCGTGAAGACGTCCAGGTGTAGGTATCGATACGGCGGCATCAGCAACTCCACATTCGATTGCAAGAAACCTACGCTTTTCGCAGCCTGCCAGGTGTGAATTGATCTACTGGCGTCCATGAAAGGGCCGGCGAACGTCGGTTGGAGAAGACCTTCACGTTCGATCTCGACGCCCTATTGCGTTCTCTTCGACACGTCCGAGACGCTATGGTCCGGGCAGGCATAACGTGCTTCGTCAGCCCGATCGTTCCCTGCCCTGATTCGCGTCCGCGTGCCTAGACTACAATCGAGTGCGAACCCGATTGTCGACGGACGCCTGTCATCATGCGAGTGCTCCAGTGGCTTGGCATCCTCGAGGCCGACCGACCGGCGTCGGATGCACAGGCCCTTGCCGCCATCGAAGCGCAGCTCGAAAGCCTCGATCCCGCTCGGGCGCGGTTTCTGGCGTGCTTCGCCTATCTGCTCGGACGCGTCGCGCGGGCGGATCATGACGTGTCCGACGTCGAGGCGCAGGAAATGGCGCGCTTGGTGGCGGAGCGAGCGGCCCTTCCGGCCGAACAGACCGCTCTGGTCGTGGAGATTGCCACTGCCCACGGGCTGCGCTTCGGCGGCACCGACGACTTCTTGATTGCCCGCGAGTTTGGCGCCCTTGCCTCACCGGCCGAGAAGTTGGCGCTGCTCGATTGCCTGTTTGCCGTGTCCGCGGCCGATCGCGCGATCCGCAACATCGAGGACAACGAGATTCGCCGCATCGCCGCGGAGCTCCAGATCGGCCATCAGGAGTACATCGCGGTGCGCGCGGCCCACGCGGCGCACTTGGACGCGCGTCGCCGATCGCCGGACCCCGATCGCGTCTAGTCTGGTGGGCGAGTGAAGAATCGGGCGAGATGCAAGAGGTCGAAGGCAAAAGGTTGACCAGACCGCGTTTCCGCGCGCGCGTCGGCAGTCGGCCGTCGGCTCGAGTGTGGGCCTCAAGTACAATCCATACCGGTTGCGGCTCGCCACATCGCTGCCGCCCGCTGCCATCATTCGCCTCGCACGCGCCCGTAGCTCAGGTGGATAGAGCATCGGCCTTCTAAGCCGAGGGTCGCAGGTTCGAGTCCTGCCGGGCGCGCCAGTTTTTCGATCGCCGACTGACAAACGACTGACAATCGGTGGAGCCTCAGGTTCACTTACGGGCACTCCCTACTGGCTGACCGCCCTGAGCTGGCGTCGGCGTTCCCACACGCCTGTCATTGCCTTCCGCAGCTCTTCGTCCGTGATGTTCAAGTAGCGCTGCGTCTGTTTGATGTCGGCATGGCCGAGCATCAACTGGATCGTACGAATGTCCACTCCATCGGCCAGGAGCCGACAGGCGCCTTCGTGACGGAGGTCGTGCCAGTGCAAACCAATCTGCCGCAACTTGGCACGATCGACGCGGGCGCCGTGTTTCGCACGTTTCGTGTCATGGCCGTTGGCGATGAGGAGCAGCGACTCCCACGCCGTCTTGAAGCTGGCTAAGTACTCGCCAGCCGGCGAGCCGAACACGTACGCGCTCGGTCCGAGCGCCGCACGGCGTTTGAGGATTGGCGCCAGGCGTCCGTGCGCGTCGAACGGAATGCGCCGGTTCTCTGCGTCCTTGGCGTGTCGACCGGGAATCGCAATCTGGTGTCGTTCCCAGTCCACGTGCCGGTTCTGAATCCGCAGCATCTCGCCTCGGCGACAGCACGTCTCCAAGGCGCCGATGATGCGATCGTGCATCGCGGGACCGGGTAGTGGGTCAATTTGGATCAGCCTTCAGCGCTGGAACGGCCCAGTTGGCACGCGTTTCGTTGCCAGTCCGCTTTAGCATACGGTAATCTTCCACCGTGGGGCGATTCCTCCGGGGCATGTTGCAATGGTGGAAGTGGTTGCTGCCAGTCCTTCTGTCACTGCTCCCATCCATCTGGGGTTTCGTACGAGACGAGTTATGGTCGCGTGGTTTGGACTATGCCTGGACCAGGTGGGCGGGTCCCCCTGTGCTAGATGCTGCGTGGAATTGGATGGCGGTGCACCCTTATATCTGTCTAAACGTCGCCGTTGGCACGTGGGTCATGGTTGCTGCGGCGATGAGCGCCTACCGTATACATCGAGCGACAGAGCCTGGAGAGCTAAAGCCACTGATTGTGATTTACGAGGACGGCAAGACTCCATACCGGACAATTGAAACAGATCGCACTCACACTGATACCACAGAGAATTTGCAATGGACCATCACAAACCGAGTCGAAATACACAACCCCAATAGCGTGGTGATCAGAAATGTCCGGATCACGTTGCGAGAGTTACCTTTACCTGAGCCTGTCCAACAACCCTTTCCACCGATCACCACCGATGAGCTTATTGATGTGCCGCTACGTGTTTACCATGGTAATCCGACCGACGACTATGGAAATAAACAATCCTTCGACATAGGTCCGCTGGACTCGCGTTTTGTCGAAGTATGTTACTGGCGCTCTGGGCCCGGAATGCTTGGCAAACCTAAGATAGCGCATACGGTTCCGGGACTGCTTAAAGACATCACTAGGTCGCCATTCCCGGTAACGCTGTTTGTGAGAAGCGATGCACTTCCGCCTAGTGAGTGCCCGGTTTTGATTACAACAAACCTAGACGCTCCAAGGGTTTCTTTGCAAATTTGTCCGATGGACCATCCTCTATGGTCTAAGCGGCAAGGCTCTCGTTCAACCCAGTAAGATCCACGATATCCCTGATTGACCAGACGTGCTGCGAGAGGCCGGCTTCCATTGCGGGGGTTACTCGCAGCGTCTGATGAACGCGGACGAAGTTGTAGTGCATGTAGAACAGCGCCACGGAGTGCATGTGATACTCGAGCTTCTTAGAAAACGCGTTCGTCAGGCGAGTGAAACGGCGGATGCTCATCCGCATGGTGAGGTTCTGGCGCTCTATATGCGATGTGCTGACATGCGCCGGGTCCGGGCTACCGACAATCGTTTCCGATTTGCAGCCGATGCAGACGGCCGGGCTGTAGCGCTTCTCGGCTTGCGGGTCGGCTCCATAGAGCTTCTGGAGCATGGCGTAGTCGATGTCGCCGCCAAAGGCATCCTCGACCGCCGAGAGATACATTTTGTGGCCGTCCGTGGTGAGCTGGATGCGGTTCGCCAGTCGCGCGGACACGTCCTGCAAGAACTCCGTGGCGCAACCGGCGTCACGCGTGCCGACAAGCCAGCCCAGGACAAGCTTCGTATCGGCGTCAATAGCAACGAACGTCCACGCGTCGCCCGCGCTGGGATTCTTGGCCGCGATGGCGGGCGTGAGGTTCTCTTCCTTGCACGCTACGAACGACCAGATTTCGTCAATCTGCACGCGGCGGGCACGTTGCGGATGGTCCGGTCGAGATAGATCGCACAGGCCGAGCCGACATCCGCCAGCAAGCGAAGAATCGTCCCTTTCGCCACGCCGGTCAGGCGCGACGTCGAGCGCACCGAGCAACCCTCGACCAGCGCCGAAATGACGGCAACGCGCTTGGCCGTGCTCAACTTGTTCATGATGAACCCATCATACTATACCGCTTTAGCATGTCAAGCGGGAAGCGATGGATTCACCAGGAACAGTTAGGCCGTAGGCTCCCTTTTCTTTGCCCAACGGGCCTTCGCCGCTTGCCGAGCAATCTGGCTCCGGCGTCGGTCTGTCATGGTTTCGAGGCGTCGTTTCCCGCCGATCCGGCCACCCCGTCGGCCCATCTCGGCCATGACTTGCGAGATGAGCAACGGGCTAGTCGGAGTGACTGGGTCGGTGGATTCGGTTTCGCCAACCGACTCCAGAACGACGCGTCGAGCGTTTTGCACGGTGTCAAGACGAGGTTTCCTAATTCGCTTTGGCATGCCCTTCCACAGTGGCACGGCCACACGGGAGCAGTCAAGCGCGAGGAAATTTCAAATTGACCCACTACCCGGGCGACCTGCTTGTGTTCGGTTCCGCCCATCTGCGCGGACGCTGCGAGCAGCGTCTGTTCCTCGTGCAGTCCAATGCGACGATCCCGCTTCGTTTCCTCCTTTGTTCTGATCGTCACTCCGAATCGATGAAACGGCGTTGTCGCCAGATACGGCGGATCCTGGAAGCGTCCCCAGTTGATCGCCGCCCGCACGTGCTCAAGGCACGGTTCACCGTCGCGACCTCGCGGCCCTTTCGGTACGCCGCCTTGAAGCGAAGCACCTCTGGCGGCTTTTCCAGCACCGTGACCGGCTGATCGCCGAGGACCGCCTTGATCGCCTTGAGGCGGCCTTTAATCGTCGAGGGATCGCGGAGCCCTTCGGCCTCGACGTAGTTCGCGTGGTACGTGTCGAGGAACTCGGCGACCGTGACGCCGATCGCAGCTCTCGGGACGTCGGGTGGAATCCTGGGGTCGCGTCCCGCGACGATTTCCGCGAGGAACTTCGGTTCCCACACTTTCAGCGCCGTCTCCTTCGACGTGATCGGCGCCGTGGCGCCTCGGGCGATGGCGAATTCGTCAACCGGCAGCCGCCACCGCTTTCGGTTGTGCATCACGTCGAAGTAGCACGGATGATGACATCGAAGGCTAGCACGACAGCCCATGTGCCGGCAGACCTTCCGAACAGCCATAGGTGCTCCTTTCCGTTTACGAAACCTTCGTTGGTGCGCCTCGACTGATCCAGTCGAGGACGTCATCTGGGTGAAACCTCCTTCCTCTGACGCCGAAGCCGCTGCGACCGCAGCAGCCCGCGCCAGTATGCACGCCGAACAGTTTCTTCGTGGCAGCCGACGAACCTTGCCACCTCGCGGGCGGTCAACAACCGATTGGGCAGGCCCTCCGCGTGTCGCGCGCCGTCATCGCCAGCGAGCTGATTGTCGACCCGAACGAGTTCCGAATCACCTGAGATCGCCCGTGCGATATCCGGGTTAGCCGATGACAGCCGTCAGCTTCTACTCCGTGACGGCGTCGGCGGATTCTCTATCCGCGCTGTGTCGGCTCGCGAGGCAGTTCGATGGGCGGGGTTGATGCCCGCGCGCATTCGCTGCCTCCAGGCGCTGCGACGAATTTCTCGGACTCTCGAGGAACCCGTTCGCAGAAGCCCTTCACTTCGGAGTCACCGGCCCATCCGTGGCGCGCTTCGGTGCGGCGGACTCTGAAGTCGTACCGCAGCGGTCAGCGCTTGTCGCATTATTGCCGGTTGCCCTGAGTTGCCTCGTGCTGTCTCAGGCTGTCTCGTGCCGGCTGCGACCTTCGTCCACGTCCCGGTATCGGGTGCTTCAGGCTTGTGCTCTCAGAGCGACGAGCGCGAAGCGGAGTCCACGTGGACCTGAGGTCGAACGTGGAGGGTGGCGACTGATCGCCACGAACGAACGAATCGACGTTACGCTCGTCGTCAGCCCGTGTCAAGTTCGCGATGTTCGCGTGTTCGCGTTGCGATGTTCGCGTGTTCGCGTTCGCGATGTTCGCGATGTTTGGCATGTCAGGATGTCGGCTGCGGCTCTATCTCGTGCCGATCGCCATTGCTGTTGTCTTGAGTTGCCTCAGGTTGCCTCGTTGTTGACCGGTCCGCGTTGACGATGCCATCGTCGTCCGGGAGGACCCTGACAATGGAAGAAGCGGGCGTCATGCAACGGGTGAGCCCCGAGAGATCGTCCCTCGCAGTGACAACGACTGGTGCGCCGAAGCTGCTCGATCGAGTTCGTCAAACGATTCGCGCGAAGCATTACAGTCGCCGAACCGAGAGCGCCTACGTCGATTGGATTCGCCGATACGTCCTCTTTCACCGGAAACGGCATCCCTCTGAAATGGGAGCTCCGGAGATCGCGGCCTTTCTGACGTGGCTCGCGACGAATCGACGCGTCAGCGCTTCAACGCAGAACCAGTCGCTCAGCGCGCTTCTGTTCCTGTATCGCCATGTCCTCCACATCGAGATCGGCCCGATCGAGAACGTGCCGCGCGCTCGCATGCCGGTTCGCGTACCTGTTGTCCTGAGTCGCGACGAGGTCGCGCGCATCATGAAGCATCTCGATGGCGTCATGTGGATTATGGTGGCCCTCTTGTACGGCGCCGGGCTGCGGCTGCAGGAATGCCTGGAGCTCCGGGTGAAGGACATCGATCTCGAGCGGCGGCAGATTGTGATTCGACGCGGCAAGGGCCAGAAGGACCGGCCAACCGTATTGCCAACCGCCGTCGTCGAGCCGTTGGCTCGCCATCTCGAGTCCGTGAAGCGACAACACGAGGCCGATCTCGCGCGAGGGTTGGGGCGGGTCGTGCTGCCGTTCGCGCTCGACCGCAAATACCCGAACGCACCCACCGAATGGGGCTGGCAGTTCGTGTTTCCCGCGTCTCGGGTGTGTACCGATCCGCGATGGGGGCCACCGACGCGGTTTCATCTGCACGAATCGGTCGTTCAGAAAGCGGTCGCGCACGCCGCACGGCGGGCGGCGATCACGAAGCGTGTCGGTCCACACACTCTCAGGCACTCATTCGCAACACACCTGCTCGAGGATGGCTACGACATCAGAACTGTGCAGGAGCTGCTCGGGCACGCGGACGTCAGCACGACGATGGTGTACACGCACGTGCACAATCGCGGTCCGCTCGGCGTGCGCAGTCCTATCGACCGACTCTGATGTCGGCAAAAGCGGTTGGCCGCGAACAGTGGCGTCCAATCAAGGTCCACGGCCGTGCGGATCGACGCGCGAAATCGCTGATCTTCAGAACGTTGGTCGTTCCAAGGTGGTGGCCCGATGCCCGCATTAGCCGCGAGCGCTCGCGTCCAATGCGGCGCATGACGTTTCCGTCGCTGCGTTCGGTCCGTGCTAACATCCGCGCTTACAAGGACATCCGGTCCGAGTACGTCGGTCAGGCCGTCGCGTATGGACGCGAGGGGCGTGACCGGTCTACTCCATAAGTAGTTAGGCTGCCGGGAAATCACCGCTTCGCAATATGGTGTCGAATCCAATCGGCAAGCGCCTCCTCGGAGACACTTCCGTCGGCGAGTGCCAGGATCTCGGCAACGACTTCGGCATCCGTGGCCACAAGGTCGTGGCCGTTCATTCCCAGGAAGGTGACCATGGCCAAGAACCCGATGCGCTTGTTGCCATCTCGGTAAGGGTGGTTCTTTACCAAGCTGAATGCGTAGGCCGCGGCCAGCATCGGAACATTAGTGTGATCGGCGTAGTGCCACTTCTGCTGCGGTCGCGCCAAGGCGGATTCGAGGACGTTCTCGTCGCGAATCCCCGGCAGGCCTCCATGTTCGCGCAGTTGGTCGTTATGGATGGCATCAACGACTACGCGGCTCAACCACTGAGGCTCGGGCCGTCGCTTGGCCACACGATCACTTCGCGAGTTCTCGAAGTGCGTTGCGGTACTTCTTCGCGGCTCTGGCGGCGATTTTCAAGGCGCGTTCGGCTTCAGGGTTGTAGGGTGTCAGCAGAATCCCGCGGTCGGTTTCCACAGCCAGGATGCGGTCGCCGGCTTCCAGCCGCAGCCGGTCGGCCATATCTTTTGGCAGCGTGGCACTGACGGATCCGCCAGCTTGGCGAAGGGTCACCTCTTTCGTCATTGACACATGGTAGCATATTAGTGCTACGGCAGCCTAACCAGCGTTTGCAGCCGGCGACGGCCGGTGTCATCATGAGCCGTCGCGGCTGAAACGCGATCGTTAGGCCGATAGCCATTTTTCTAGCGGCTCAAAGGAGCAAAGACATGTCCACGATTGAGACCGGACGCAACATTCTCACGCTCATCAACGTTTTCACTGTTGCGCCAGAGAAGCAGCAAGAACTCGTGGCGCTGCTCATTGATGCCACGCAAAAGACAATGAAGCACCTTCCTGGCTTTATTTCAGCCAATATCCATCGCAGCCTGGACGGAAAGAAAGTTGTGAACTACGCTCAGTGGGAGAGCATGGCTGACTTTGAGGCGATGCGGAAAAGCCCTGAGGCTGCGCCACATATGCAGGCCGCTGCGGCGCTGGCACAGTTCGACCCGATTCTGTGCGAGGTCCGCGTGGCGTGTGCCGCGCTCTCGGTTGGCCCCGTTCTCGTGTCGGTCGAAGCCCTCCTCGAGCTCGCGTCGTTGCTGGCCGCCACACGCTCGGCGCACGATCGCATCACCCATCCTTCTCAGGAGGAACCCGATGCGACGACGACCGCCGAGACAAATGCCCATCCCGTTCGAGCGCGAGATACCAGCGGTCGTGCTGCCGACACCGATCGCGAAGGACTTGGTGAAGGCGTTGGCCGATCTGCTGCTCGCCAGCGCGGGAAACGCCGACCACGATGAGGAGCGGGACGATGCGCGCGAAGATCACCGCTGACCATCTGGAGCGGACCGCGCTCGTGTACGTGCGTCAATCGACGTGTGGCCAAGTCCGCGATCACACGGAGAGTCGGCGCCGCCAGTATGGCCTCGTCGATGTGGCCCGTGAATTGGGCTTCCATCGCGTCGAGACGATCGACGACGATCTGGGCATCTCTGGCAGCGGATTCGCCGAGCGACCGGGCTTTCAGCGGCTGCTCACCACCGTCTGCGCGGGGACGGCCGGTGCCGTGCTGGCGCTCGAGGCGTCGCGGCTCGCCCGGAATGATCGCGACTGGTCGCAGCTGGTGGAGCTCGGGGCCATCACGAACGTCGTGCTGATCGATCACGATGGCATCTATGACCCGCGGCTGGTGAACGATCGCTTGCTCCTGGGGCTCAAGGGCATCATGAGCGACTTCGAGATGGCGACGCTCCGGCAGCGCGCGCTCGAAGCCCAGCGCACCAAGGCCCAGCGCGGCGAGCTGTGGATGCATTTGCCGGTCGGTCTGGTGTATGGGCCGACCGGCGCCATCGAGCTCGATCCGGATGCGCGCGTGCAGCAGGCGATTCGTCTCGTGCTGCAGAAATTCGACGAGCTCGGGAGCACGCGCCAAGTGCTGCTGTGGCTGCGCCGCGAGCGCCTCTCGGTTCCGGTCACGCGTGGGGGCAAGGCCGGACGGTACACCGAGTGGGCGTCCCCGATGTACACGCGCGTGCACGCCATCGTCACGAATCCGTTCTTGGCGGGCGCCTACGTGTACGGCCGCAGCGAGAGTCGGACGACGATTGTCGACGGCCGCATTCGACACACCTCCGGCCACGCGCGCGCGGTCGACCAGTGGCAGGTGGTGATTCCAGACCATCATCCGGGGTACCTTGACTGGCCGAGCTATCGGCGGCATCTGACGATGATCGAATCGAACGCGTACATGAAGCCGGGCGCCCGCAAGTCGGCGCGCGGGGCCGGAGCCTCTTGGCCGGCCTTCTCCGCTGCGCCGTTGTGGCCACACGCTCCAAATCAGTTACAGCGGCCGTGACAGCGCGACACCGAATTTCCGCTGCCTGCGCCGTCATCACCAGACGGGGAGCGCGGCCTGCGTGTCCTGCTCCGGCACGGTCGTCGACGACGCGGTGGGCCAGCAGATCCTCCAGGCGATCGCGCCGCAGGCGATTGACGCCGCGATCGCCGCGGCGCAGCGGGCCGGCGAGCGACAGCGGGAGCAGCGGCAGGCGCTGCACCTCGAACTCGAGCAGGCGCGCTATGAAGGTCGATGCGCGCGCGCTTCATACGCTGGCGCAAGACCTGCCGGCACTCTGGAACGACGCGGCAACCGACATGCGCCTGAAGCAGCGCATTGTCCGGATCCTGATCCAGGAGATCATCGTCGACATCGACGATGCCTCGCGGGAGATCGTGCTCGTGCTGCACTGGCATGGCGGCCGGTACACGGAGCTGCGCGTCGCCCGATCCTGGAGCGGTCGCACGAAGCGGTGCACCGATGCCGAGGCCATCGCGCTGGTCCGGCGGATGGCCGGCCGCTGGAACGATGACGCGATCGCGATGCAGCTCAATCTGCTGGGGTGGCGGACGGGCACGGGGAACCACTGGACGCGCACGCGCGTGCGCGAGTTACGCAGCCGACTCGATCTGCCCGCGTGCGATCCGACGCAGCCGGCGTGGCTCACCGCGAACGGGGCCGCACGCCACCTCGGGATCAGTCCGGCGTACGCCGGCCTGCTCCTCAAACGCGGCATCATCCCCGGCACGCAAGCCGTCCCGGGCAGCATGTGGTCGGTCGATCCTGCGGCCCTCGACGCGCCCCAACTCCGCGAGACCCTGCGTGCGCTGAGCGAGCGCCGACGGGTACAACGACCTCACGACGATCGCACGCTCCGAATTCCTGGACTTTCTGAAGTGTAGCCTGAGGAGGCACAATGTCGCCCGCGCCTTGACGCGTCCAAGCGCTTCCGCAGAATCAATCGATGGAGCGACGGGTGGTTACTCTCGAGTGAATTTCTTCACCAACCGCCCTACCTCCGGGACGTTCAAGAACTCGCCGGGACGCGCCACGTTCACCGCTTGAAACTGTTTTCGATCGAAGTGTGCCCGGGTGCTGTGTTCACGGTGACGATGAATTCCGCATTCGCTGCAAGCGCACATTCCAGGAACCGGTTGTCCGGTTCGTGCCGAATGACACTGAGCTCGGTCAGCGGATAGCACACGGAAAGCTCTCGACGATTTCGGCGACAAATTCCGGATGATCGCCAAGGACGTCCGCGTACTCATCGAGGATGGCCGGGCTGACCCACGCCTCGATCAAACCGGAGCGCGCGAGCTCGTAGATGAGTGCCGAGGCGTTATCGTCGGCCGCGAACGTCGCGAGCTTCAGAATGCAGGTGTCAAGGACGACTCGCAAGGTAGGGCCTGGCGCGTCGCAGCGCGCGTGCGCGTCGCTTCGTTTCGACGAACGCAACCGCGTCGGCCTCGGTCATCGCCTTGCCCCGGTTCTGGCGGTGCGCACGGGCCAGTGCCGGGGACAGCTTGAACCGGACAACCTTGCCGCTAACGACGGCCATCGCATACATGACATCAGCGTACGCGAAGGCCGGCAGCGACACAAGCGATGCGGGACCCCTGCATTCCAACAGGATTGCGGCTCATTCGTCCGGACGAAACGACGCAACCTGACGTGCAAACTCTGGCCGCGTGACGGTTCGCGATCTGACACGCTGCCGTCCTCACATCTTGCTCTGAACTGAACACGCGCAACCGAGACGTGAACGACCCCGTGGGCGCGCGCGGGGCCGCACTCGCGCGCGGGGATCGGGGTCGTTCACGTTCACGTCTCGGTTCTGTCCTGCGCTGACACCGACGATGACAGGGGCGGCACAGAACGCCGCCCCATTCGCGCGCGGCTCACGAGCGCAAGTCGTTGCAGTCGCGGCAGGTTGCTGCGCGCCCGCGGAGCACCACTTCACATCACGATGGAGCGCTCGCGCGGCGACCACGGCGTTGAGACAGGGGGTTGAGAGCGTGCGGACGTAACGTCCCCCCTTGCGGCCCCCTTCTCAACCCCCTTCTCAGCGTCTGCGCCTCGCGAACGCCGTTGGTCGACCAGGGGGGAGAGATGTCGATATGAGTGCGGGAGGACGAACGACTCAACCCGTCCTGCGCCAGTGTTCAGCGCCTCGGCGATGATGGGTGATGATCGGCCGTCGAAGACCGCGTCGCCACGCTTCAGCCATCGCTCGTACAGCGCGGTGAATCGCGGCGTGCCGAACACGTTTCCACCGACGTCAACGAACCTCTGGTCCTGAGGGTGCACGGGCTCGCGCGTCGCCTTGTCGCGGTGCTCGAAGTACCACTTGAGCTCGTCGATCGTGGCCGGTTGGAGCGGCGACTCCAGTTCCTCGTGGATGACGGTCTGGTACGCGTCGTAGACGCGGTCGAGCGGGCGCGGGAAGATTGTTCGTAGCGTCCAGGTCGACGCGACTCGGAGCAGCGCGGCATGTCCTTGGAGGAACGTTCGGAACGTGTCCGTCGACACCTCCGTGGCCAGATACAGGAGGACTGTCCGCCCATCCGACTCAACGCCGATCGGGAGCGTGCCGGGCAGTGCCAACGTGCGCGTCGACTCGCCCTCCGCCGGTGACGTCTGCTTCGTCGCCCCAGGGGCCGACGCGGTAAGCCGAGTCAGGTAAGCGGACTTCTCAGCGGCTGTCGTGATCCACTCGAAGTCCGGCGTTGTGAGCACCGCGTCGAGCAGCATCAGCCGCTCGATCGCTAGGCGCGGTGACACCGGCCGGCGGTACCGGCTCCCGGCTCCGCCGATGACGTAGTACAGCGCCTTGGACTGGACGTGGTACAGCCGCGCGCGATTGTGAATGCAGTCGATAGCGTGCGCGAAACCGCGTCGGACGAGCCTCTCGAAAAATGCGTTGCACTTTGCCCCGTACGCGACGCCGGCGAAGTGTGCATACTGCCGCGGGATGCAGACACCGGCGTGGCGCATGACCAGCATGAGGAACTGCGCTTGGCGTTCCGTGAAACCGCAGTCGACGACCGCCCGAATGCCTTGGTCCTAGGCGCCAGTCTCGCCCGAACCCGAGGGGCATCGAAGTACGGGAGGTCGTGTTGGTAGGCCCACTCCCGAATCTCATCGGGCGTGCGATCGGGGTGGCCGTCGTAGTCGTCGTGGTCCTTGTCGCGTTCGTGGAGCCAACGCTGGTACTCGCTCTTCAGCTCGTGGTCGAGGACGACGCGCTCGACGTGAGCGCCGCGCTCCAGGAGACGCGCCTCGGCCTGTTCGTACGCGCAATAGACCTGGAGGTCGTGTTCCAGTTCGCGCTCGCGCCCCAGCCCCGCGTAGAACGTCTGGTGATGGTCCCTATCGAGGTCTCGATGGCTCTCAAGCAGGCTGCGGCCGTCCCTGGTTAGGCTCACGGCATGATCGCGGTACCCCGGCACGCGCGTTGTCTCGATCAGCCCTTGTTCGCGCAGGTGCCGCAGGTCGCCCGAACGTGGATCAGCGGGGCTGCCGTCGTGGTCGCGGAGATCACGACTGGAGACCACTCGGAACGCGCCAACGGTCGCGAGCGTTCGCGATTCAGAGCCGCGCAAGGTGTACTCGCGATCTCGATCGTGCACCAGCTCGCGATCGCGTCCGCGTGGCAGGTGAACGTGCCGCGTGAACGCGTCCCGGACCTCGGGCTCGCGTTCGCGCGTGTCGCGGTCGCGGTCGGTCCAGCGGGGATCGTGATCGCGGTCTCGTCCCTCCGCGTCTGACCCTTGCCGTTCGTTTCCGGGGCCGCGCCCGAGCGACCGCACGTCGCCATCATCGCGCTCGCGCGTGCGCGTCTCAGGTTGGCTCCAGTCGTCATGACGTTCGCGGTCGTCCGAGCCGCCTCGATTCCCGCGGCTCGGCGTGTTGGCGTGCCGCTCCTCGTCGCGAGAGTCGTAGTCGCGAGGGTCGAAATCAAACATCGCGACCTCCACATGAATCAGTTCCCGTGAGGCTGCACACGTTGGCTACAATGGCGTTATGGACTGGCGCGAGCACATCACCGTCAATCCGGCTGTCCTCCACGGCAAGGCATGCATTCGCGGCACGCGAATTCCGGTTGCCGTGGTGCTGGCGAACCTGGCAGACGGGCTGTCCGCCGAGGAGATCGTCAAGAGCTATCCCTCGCTCACGGTGACGGGCATTCAGGCGGCGTTGGCGTATGCTGCCGACCTGGCCCAAGAGCGAGTCCTGCCCCTCCCTGCGTAACTTCGCCGTATGCGCGCGAAGCTCGATGAGAACCTTCCCGTCGAGGCCGCCGAGCTCCTGCGAACGGGGGGCTGGGAGTGCGACACGGTCTACGAGGAAGGACTCGCGGGCGCAGACGATCCCGAAGTTGCCGCGGCCTGCCAGGCAGGCGCGCGCGTGCTCTTCACTCTCGACCTCGATTTCGCGGACATCCGGGCCTATCCGCCGAGCGAGTACGTCGGCATCGTCGTGCTGCGACCAACAGAACCCAGTCGGCGGCAAGCACTCCAGTTGGTGAGCCGCGTGCTTCCGGTCTTGTCGGCGGAATGGATCGAGCATCGGCTGTGGATTGTGGAGCCAGCGCGCGTTCGCGTTCGGGGTGCGAACGAGCCCGAGGTGTGACAACGCACATGACAGCCTTGGCTTGAACGGTTGCGGTGTGACACAGGTGTGACACGCCGTCACGGGCTGGGGTGGGAAGCAGTTGCCTCCCACCCTCGAAGCAGGCCGTAAAATCAGCCGGGATCGTCTTGGGCTGTCCCTGGCTGGCTCGTGCCTTCGGCCTTCTAAGCCGAGGGTCGCAGGTTCGAGTCCTGCCGGGCGCGCCAGCCTTGGCGATGAGCCCTGGCGTCGCCGACATTAGCGGCCCTTCAGCCGCTCTTCGACGGCGATCAGGTTACGGCGTGCAAGCGGGTGTGACGCGTCAATCTGCAGGGCGGTCTGGAACAGGGGCCGGGCACTTTGATAGTGACCTTGTCGATAGAGAAGCCAGCCATAGGTGTTGTAGACCGACGCATCGCGCGTTGGTTGCGCGGGCTCCAGCGCGAGGGCTCGCTTGTACGCTTCCTCGGCCTCTACCATCTTTCCGGCGGCTTCATGAGCCAGGCCCAGGTTGTACCAAGCCATGAAGAACTCAGGAGCAAGCTTCACAGCCTCCTCGAGCGGGGCGGTCGCGCCCTTCGGGTCGCCCTGCAAGCGTAGGCTCCGACCTGCCTGATAGAGTCGATAGACTTCCGGGTTGACCTGCTTCTGCGCGTGCTGGGTAATCTGCTCATAGACGCGCTCGCGCCGGGCCTGATACTCTTTCGATGCGGGCCGCACGGCCTGCGTGGCCTGCACCGCCTCTTTCGGCACCGACACATTTTCCTGAAACCCGAATAGTCGAGCGTCGATGGCCATGCGCCGCTTGGCGAGGGCAAACAGCGTCGAGTACCGATACCCGTCCGGCCGACGCTCGAAATGGCCGTCTATCACCGTGCCCGCCTCGGCGAGATACGCGGCAAGCCGCGCAGGGTCGTAGCCTGGGCCGATGGGCAACTGTGCGGTCAAGACTTCACGGGCAGAGACGATGGCATTATCCAGCGATTCGCGCTTCGCCGTGGCGAGGTCCGCGTTGATTCCCACGCCGACGAAATACACGGTGTTCGCATCCGCCTCGCGACCCTGCAACCAATCCGGTTTGGTAGACTGCGCCTGCGCGAACGCGGCGGGCTCCAGCACGCGCAGCAGCGCCGTGCCGGACCCCGATGATGCGGCCGTCGGATGGAGCCGCTCGTCGATCTCCTCCAGCTCCACCGACAGCTTGCGCACCTGCGCGATCGCTTCCTGACGTTCACTTTCATTGGCGTAGGGTGCAATCCAGTATCGAATCTTGGCAACGCGCAGCTGGGCGGCGTCAGCCGCCCGAAAATACGCGCGATGCTCGACGTCGTAGACCTGGGTCTTGACCAGCGTCAAGAGGCTGATCACCACCCCGAAAATCGCGACCAGCACTTTCCAGGTCCTCCGCTTCGCGGCTTGGAGCGCGGTGACGGCAATGCCGAGCGCACCCACGGCCAACGCGAGAACGAGGATGATGTTGCCCGCCGAACGCCATCCATCGATTCGATCCTGCCATTCTGTGACAAGGTCTTTCGCCCAGGACTCAAAGGACTGTTCCGGCTGACCAGCGACCACTATCGGAATGAGAAGAAAGAGCAACGCCACGCCCACGACGGCGAGGGCGTGACGAGCTGCCGGCTGATCGTAAGGGTCTACCATGTTGCCCCCCAGTCGCGCCGCGACAGTAACACAGCGGCAACGAGGGTCGCGTCCTCGTCACTTGTCGTTCTGACCTGAGCCTGTCTCGGAAGCCAACACGCACCGTGATTCAATCATCCAGCGACTGAGTTGAGAAGCTGCACCTGATGCGACGGGCGAGGCAGTCCGCTCGAGCTGGCAGTGCGTGTGGGGCAGACATTTGCGGGTTGATCGCACGCCGGGTCCACATCCAGCGACGCGGTGCGCCTGAAGAGAGCCATCCGGCACGTCTCGTGCTTCACAGTTATGCAACCCCCGCCTCCCAGCAGGTGTGGAGACGGATTGGGTGTGTTTATATTTAGGAGACCCCAGATGAAGACGACTACGTTTGCGATGACCGCTGTGTTGGCGTGTACGGTGACGGCGTTTGCCCAGTCGGGCACGTCGACTGCTCAACCGGCGACCAAAGGTATGCCGGCGGACGGTTCGATGATGGTGACCGGCTGCGTCGCGCAGGGCACCGCGCCCGGCACGTTCATGCTCAACAACGCGACCATGGCCCACGGTGGCGCGATGGCCAAAGAGACAACGACCACGTCTGACCCGAAGATGAGCGGCAGCGGGGCCGCGGGTACGTCGTACGCCCTGGTAGGCGGTGAGAACCTCAAGGCCCACGTTGGCCACAAAGTCGAAGTGACCGGCATGGTCGACAAGACGGCCAAGATGGACGACAAGAGCGCAACGCCCGGGATGGCGGGCAAGGACATGAAGGTGCAGACGCTGACCGTCAAAGCGGTGAAGATGGTCTCGGCGACCTGCCCCTAAGCGCCCGACAGATCGAGCGGCGCGGGTCATACCGCTCGCGCCGCTCACAGGCTCATGTCCCCGCGCATCGCCGTCCTCTCAGACAGCTTGGCTGTCTCTCCGTCACGGGCCGAAGGCTTCCCGAGCATTCTTCAGAAGCTGATCAACGACGCCGGATTCGCTTGGACGGTCGCGAACGCGGGCGTATTCGGCGAGACGACCACGGGCGGATTGCGGCGTCTCGACGAGGTGCTCGCACTCGAGCCGCGCATCTTGATCGTGGCGCTCGGAGCGAATGACGGGCTGCGCGGCGTCGACATCACCACAGTCGCCGGGAACCTGCGAGCCATCATCCAGCGAGCCAAGAGCCGACCGGTTTTCAGCCCCTCCTCTGCGGGATGGAAACTCCGCCCTTCCGAGGATGGCCGTACACACTCAGGTTCCACAACATCTATCCAGCGCTCGCCCGAACCGAGCACGTGCCGCTCGTGCCGTTCCTCCTTGCCGGCGTCGCGCTCAATCGGGCGATGAACGGACCCGACCTCATTCACCCGAACGCCGCTGGCGCCAGGCAGATCGCCGCCACCATATGGCCGCATCTCGAATCACTGCTCGTCAGTTCGGGCATCACTCGTCGAACGAGCAGCATGTGAGCACGCCGTGGATGGGCACATGCTCGCATCCGGCCGAGCCGTCGGCTCTCAGGGGCGCGCGGCGCTCGAACGTTTCTTCGACGTCGCGCGCCGGCTCGCCTGGTCGGGACCCTGGTCGAGCGCGGTTTCGACCCGGGCG
>JAIVJN010000104.1 GCA_020200025.1 Acidobacteriota bacterium
AGTCGCTGGAGCCGCTGTATGCCTTCAGGCGAGATGTGCCCTTACTCGACGCGAACCGAAGCCTCCGCGCCATGGAGCAGGCCCTCGAGCTCGATCTCCCGGATCTGATGACTCCTCAGGTCCGAGACACGATCCAAGGCTACAACGAAGAGGACTGCATGTCGGCCCTTCGTTTACGCGATTGGCTCGAGTCTCTCCGCATCGGTCTCGAGGCCAGAGGTCAGGAGGTCCCCCGGCCACAGCCGACCGAGAGCGGAGCGTCCGAGAATGTCACCGGGCGCGAGCAGCGCGTCGCGACACTCAGGACCAGACTGCTCGAGGGCGTGAGTCTGGAGCCCGGCACGCGCGATGGAGATCAGCAGGCACGATGGCTTCTTGCGTATCTGCTGGACTGGCATCGACGTGAGGACAAAGCGTGCTGGTGGGAATACTACCGACTCTTGGATCTCCCCGAGGAAGACCTGTTCGATGAACCGCAGGCGATCGCGAACCTCGAGCTCGTCGAGCGCGTGGAGGCCATTCTCAGCAAGAGGGGCAAGCCGACCGGATCGGTGATTGACCGGTATCGTTATCCAACACAGGAAATGGAGATTCGCCGAGGCGACGAGCTGAAGCTGAAGAACGAAAAGAAGTTCGGCGAGGTTGTGCGCGTTGACCGCGCCGCGCAGACCATCGACATCCGCAAGGGTCCGAAGATGGCGGACCTGCATCCGACTTCCGTGTTCGCGCACAGGTACGTCAACGCGGAGGTCATCGAAGACGCCATCTTCGCGATCGCTGAGGGCCTCGCCCGCGGTGAACCGGATAGCCTTGCCGTTCGCCTGCTTCGGGCCGAGGCGCCATCGACAACCTCGGGAACATTCGAGAATCGGCCCGAAGAAAAGGCGGTGGACTTCGCCGTCAGAGTCGCCAGCGATTTGGCGCAAACCGTTCTTGCAATCCAGGGACCTCCCGGCGCTGGAAAGACGTTCACTGGCGCGCAGATGATCTGCGCGCTGGTGGCGCGAGGCAAACGCGTAGGCGTAATCGCGACTGGACATAGCGTGATTCGCAATCTCCTGGGTGCCGTCGCGGAGGCCGCAACAACGGTCGGTCGGAGCGACGTCACCCTTGGGCACAAAGTAGACGAAGCACAGTCCGACGGGAGCTCGGTCCTCGAGATTGAGGACAATCGGGCAGCGCTCGAGGCCCTTCGCTCCGGCGAGATCAACGTTCTTGGCGGCACGGCATGGCTGTGGAGTCGGGCGGAGTTCGCCAAGTCCGTCGATGTTCTGTTCGTGGACGAGGCCGGCCAGATGTCGCTGGCGAACGCACTGGCCGTGACCCAAGCGGCCCATAACATCGTGCTCCTCGGCGATCCCCAACAGCTCGAACAGCCGAAGAAGGGAACGCATCCGGAGGGCGTCGGGCTCTCTGCGCTGGAGCACATGCTTGGGTCCCATGTGACCGTTCCGACGGGCCGGGGTATCTTCCTTCCGGAAACGTGGCGGCTCTGTCCCACGATTGCCGCGTTCACGTCAGAGGTGTTCTACGAGGGGCGCCTTCGCTCCAAACCAGGTCTGGAACGGCAGCAGCTCGTCGGCAGTGCCTTCACCGGCGGCGCATTGTGGGCCATCGACGTGAACCACGAAGGAAACCGGAATGCATCCGACGAAGAGGTCGAAGCCGTTGATCGGCTGGTGACCGCGCTCCTCGACTCCGGGTCACGGTGGGTGGACGAATTTGGCCGCGAGGCTCAGATCAGAGGTTGCCACGTCCTGGTCGTTGCGCCCTTCAACGCCCAGGTCGGGCGCTTGGCCGAACGACTGGCGGGACGAGGCGTCGCAGTGGGAACGGTTGACAAGTTCCAGGGGAGAGAGGCGGCGGTCGTCATCTATTCGATGACGACCTCTTCCCCAGAGGACGCGCCGCGCGGACTCGAGTTCTTGTACAGCCTCAATCGACTGAACGTCGCGACCTCGCGCGCGCGATGCGCCGTCTTCCTCGTCGCAAGCCCACGTCTGTTTGCCCCGGATTGCAAGACCCCGCGCCAGATCGCGTTGGCAAATGCGCTCTGCAGGTATCGCGAGCTTGCTACAATCGTCCCGCAATGATCGCACCTCGTGCGGCCCGCAGGTGCCTCAGCGAGGTCGCGGGACGCAGCCGTCATGGGCGAGCCGCCGCGCGCTCGATCGCAATGTCGCGGATGCGATTGAGAAATTCGACATAGACGGGGATGGGAATGTCAGGTGAGTCGCCATCGTCCAGAAAGTGATCGAGTCGCACGCCAGCGGTCGAACGAATGACTTCGCCAAACCGCGGGATGTCGAGGAACTTGACCTTCCAGATCTCGAACATCAGCTCCTGGAAAGTGGAGCTGAGGAACGGAAAGCGACCGGCCGCATAGCCGGCGAGCGTAATCGCGTCGAAGCCGTGCGCCACGAGCGCCTCGCGCAGCCGCGTCGCGGCGGGCGAAGACATCGTATGCGCTCCTCCCGAGAGGGTGACGACGAGATGGAGGACGTCAGCGAGGTCGCCCCAGAGCAACTTCTCCTGGAAGGCCGTGAACCGCAGCGGCTCACCCGCCTTTCGGCCACCGCGCTGCTGCGCCTCGCGCGCACGTTCGGCCGGCCGCGCCAACCGTGCCAGTTCCGACCGAAAGAACGCGAGTCGATCGCTGCGGAGGTTGCGTTTCAGGAACTCCAACGCGTAGGCGTTGGCAAAGTAGAACGTCTGGTCGCGTTCGAGCGAAGCGAGCCAGGGCGCCCAATCGATCCCCTGCGCCTGCGCCACGAGGGAGTCCAGGTCGCTGACCGTGACGCTCGGGTGATACTTCACGGCCTGCCAGAAATGCTCCGTCGAGTCGTAGTCGCCGCCGAAGAGCGTAATACCCTCGTCGATGAGGTACCAGTTCGACAACACACGGCCGGCCAGCGACGACGCGGCGCTCCAGCAGTTGAGGCTCGTGCGCCAGCGTTCTCGGACGCGGTGAAAGGCCGCCCGGTATGTCGACGGATCGAGACGCCAGTGACGCCCGTCGAACATCACTGGGCCGGCCGGCAGGCGCAGGTCGGTGAGGGCGCGCTCGAGGTCGTCGCGTGTGTGCGCGAGCAGGATCTCGAGCGGCAGCTCACTCTCCATCGAGACGATGCGGCTCTCGACTCCGCGCGCGAGGAGGCCGTCGCCGAAGGCCTGGCGCTCGGACGGAGTCTTGAACTGCCACCGGCCGGCCTCACGATCGACATGCTCGAAGAGATCGGTCAGCCGTTCAAAGTGGATCGAGGCATGTAGCGCGAACCGAATTGGTTCGTTGCCTCGAACGAGTCGCGTCGACGGATCGACGAGGCGGCGCAGTGTCAAGGGCAGAGCGCGACCGTCCGGTGTCGTCCCAACCGATACGGCTGCCGGCCCCCATTGCCCCTCCGCAGCCAGCGTCGCGAGCAGAGACGCCGTTAGCAGCAGCGCAGTTGACGCGATCCGCATCAACCCTCGGGCCCCCCAGAACACTGCGGGCACCCGTTCCTGCATCTGGAGGTTGAACAGGAACTCATGACTTCTCAGTGCTGTCACCCTGTTCTGCGCGATCGGGCCCAGCCGTCCCTCTCGCTGTCTATGAGAGCAGCAACAAGACCGCTGTCTGTCGACAGACGAGAGTATCCGGCTAGAACACAAATTTCACGCCGAGCTGCATCTGTCGCGCGGTGGTCACGGTCGACGTGATGCGACCCCATGTCGGCGCGACAATCGGAGAGCCATCCGGGTTGACGCCCGTGAAAACAGTGCGGCCCGACGGGACCGCAAAGTTCGCCCGGTTGGGCAGATTGAAGACCTCCACGCGCGCTTCGAGTCGCTTCTCCCCAGCAATCGCAAAGGACTTCACAAACGACAAATCGACGGCCACAAGTCCCGGTCCGATGAGCGAGTTACGCGCCGCGTCGCCTCGCGTGTTGACAGCCGGCAAACTGAAGCACGTGATGTCGAAGTAGCGGGCTGGCCCCCCGAGGATCGGATCGCAGCCTGGCACGACGTCCGGTCGCTCGTGCTGGGAAAAGCTGGTCGTGTTGAGATTGCCCGAGCGATTGAATCCGAGCTGAGCGGTAAAGGGATGGCCCGATCGGAGCGTCGTGATGTTGTTCACAGACCAACCCTTCAGAAGGGCCCCGATCACGCCAGTCGTCGACTGGAAGAAGGGCAGCTCCCACGTGCCGTTCAGCGTCAGATTATGCCTCGCGTGAAACGCGGACAAGCCTCGGTCGAATACTGGATCGTACCAATCGAGGCCGTACTGGACGACGTTGCTGAAGTCTTGCGAGTTGATGCCGCTCGAATCGTCAGTGGATTCCGACAGCGTGTACGACAGTTGTGCTCGCCAACCTTGAGAGAAGCGCTTCTGGATCCCGACCTGCAGCGAGTCGTAGAACGATTCGGCGTCGGTCACGCGCTGCCAGACGCCAGCGAAATTCGGGTTGCGACGCCCCGCCTGCGGCTCATACGTCTTCACGCCGTTGACGATGGTCTCTGGGGCGAGGTTCGCGTCGCCAAGCCGGATGAGGTTCTTCCCGCGCGATCCGACATAGCCGACGGTGACGTCCCAATTGCCCGGCAGGGAACGCTGCACGTTCACATTGAACTGCATCATGTAGGGTGTCTGTAAGTCGAAGTCAACGGCCTGGAGCTGGGCTCGGATGAACGCGTCCGGGTTGAAATTGGCGACGACATTCGGAAAGGGTGGGTTGGTGAGCGATGTCCGCGTCGTGAACGGAGGGTTCAGGCTGCCCGAAAAGAAGTAGTACTTGGGCAAGATCTCGTCGTGGAACAGGCCAAATCCACCGCGGACCGAGGTTGTGCCATTTCCAAACGGATCCCACGCCACGCCTATTCGCGGCGCGAAGTTCTTCAAAGACGGGTTGTCGTGCCAGGGGTCTCCTACCGTCAGTTGGCTGTCGGTGACCGAGCGCAGGTTCGAGATTTTGCCATCCGTTTCGGTCGGCGTCGTGACGAACTCGTATCGCAAACCAAGGTTGGCCGTGAGTCGAGAACTGATGCGAACGTCGTCTTGGATGAACGTGCCGAACAGCCACTGCCGGTAGCGCCGGTCGGGATCGATCTTGCCCGGCACGGCGAAGTCCACCGTTTGTGGAAGTCCCTGGAGAAAGCTCTGGAGATTGGCGAAGTTGACGATGCCGCCCACCTGACTGGTGGTGCTCTGATCAAATTGCAGATATTGGGCCTGAAAGCCCGTGCGGATCGAGTGACTCCCGCGGTCGATGATGAGCGTGTCCCCGATTTGCCAATTGTTCAGCCGATCGTTGCGGGGCAACCGAAAGTCGCCGGCCATCTCGGTGACCAACCCTCGAATCGTCAGATAACCAAAGGGGTCTCCGGGAATCCAGGAGGCGGAGGAAGGGATCTCGATGGTGCGCCGATTATCGGCTAGCGACAGTGAACGGTTCAGTCCGACGCGAAGCAGATTCAGGGTTCGCGGCGAAATACTGCGCTGATGCTCGGCAGTGATGTACGTATTCCGAGTGCGCTCCTCGATGAGGGAGATTGGCGGCTTGTCGGGTGGGATGCGATCGACATCTCCGCGATCATAGGTGTAGCGGACGAAGAGGCTGTCGCTCTGCGAGAGGCGGTGATCCACGCGACCCTGGAAGAAATGCTCATCGGTGGGTTGTGTTTGCGAAAAGAGGTACTCGGCGGCGCCGCCTCCGAGCGAGCGCCCGTTGGCGCGCGGAAAAAGGAGATCGAGATACGCAGGAATTGTTGGATGCAACGTCACCGCACCGCTCGGCAAGACACCGCGACGCGCGTTGTCGTCTGGCACCGCGGTGACCCCGGTCACGCCAAGTCGCTCGACCAGCCC
>JAIVJN010000105.1 GCA_020200025.1 Acidobacteriota bacterium
CCGATGCGCCGCTCGAGGGCGAGCACCATCGGCGTCAGCACAAAGGTGATGAGCGCGGCGACGGCGATTGGCACGAGCACCGGCTGGGCCCAGTAGAGCACCCCGACGACCAGCACGCAGCCGGCAAAGGTCATCCACGGGTCGATGGTTTTCAATGGAGGGGCGTCCAGGAGTTGGAGGTCGAGGTGCTCTATCGGAACCGCTGCTGCAACTTCTGCAGCTCGGCATCTCCAGGACACAACTGCTCGTACGGCAGCTCGACGAGCGGCGTCGCGACCGTTTCGCTCTGATCGTGCATGTCTTTCGAATCGGTCGAGAGATGGAGCAGGCCCGTGACCACCTCGCCCGCCCGCTGGTGCTCACGGATGAAGCTGTAGGCGCGATCCCGGTCGGTGGGATCGTAGTCTTCGGCCACCTTGTGCAGTCGCACCCAGCTTCCATCGTGCAGCAGCACGTTGCGGATGGTGCCGGCGTCGTACTCGGTCGTGATCTCCTCGCGCGGCGGTACGAAGTCGGCCTGCACGACTTCGACGTGGTGCTCGCGTGTGTAGGCGTAGCTCTTCGTCGACCCCTCGTGATCGTTGAACGTGACACACGGCGAGATGACATCGACGAACGCAAATCCGCGGTGGGCGATGCCGGCTTTGAGAATGGGCCCGAGCTGGGCTTTGTCGCCGGAAAAGCTGCGCGCGACGAACGTGGCGCCGAGCGTCAGCGCCAGCAGGCACCCGTCGATCGCCTCCATCGTATTGGGCTCGCCCTTCTTGCTCAGCGATCCGGCGTCGGCCGAGGCCGAGAACTGCCCCTTGGTCAAGCCGTAGACGCCGTTGTTCTCGAGCACATAGAGCAAATTCACATTGCGCCGTATGGCGTGGCACAACTGTCCGAGTCCGATCGACAACGAGTCTCCATCTCCCGAGACTCCGATGTAGATGAGATCGCCGTTGGCCGCGTTCGCGCCGGTGGCCAACGCGGGCATGCGCCCGTGCACGCTGTTGAACCCGTGCGCCTCGCGCAGGAAATAGGCCGGGGTCTTCGACGAGCAGCCGATGCCGGAGAGCTTCGCCACGCGGTGCGGCGCGATCGACAGCTCCCAGAATGCCTGGATGATGGCCGCCGTGATCGAATCGTGCCCACAGCCCGCGCACAGCGTGGTGATGGCGCCCTCGTAGTCACGTCGCGTCAGCCCGAGCGCATTTTTCTGCAGCGACGGGTGATGGACCTTGGGCTTCGCGATGTAGGTCATGCCGCCCTCTCGGTCTTCGCCTTCACACCGCGGATGACATGGTGCGCGCTCATCGGGAAGCCGCCATAGTAGCGGACCGACTCGAGCCGCTCGATGTGAACACCCGTTTCCATCGTGAGCAAGCTACGCAACTGCGCGTCGCGGTTCTGTTCGACGATGAAGTTTACCTCGTGCGCCTCGAGAAACCGACGCACCTCGTCGGCAAAGGGAAAGCCCCGGACGCGCATGTAGTCGAGGTGGATGCCGTCATCGTCGAGCCGATCCAAGGCTTCGATACACGCCGCATGACAGCCACCGACGGTCACCACGCCCATCGTCGCCCCAGGACGCGTCTTGATGAGGGGTGCCGGCACGGCGCGCGTCGCGCCCTGGATCTTTCTGGCGATCCGATCGACCACGTCGATGTACTCGTCCGCGTCTTCGGTGTAGGCGCCGAAACGGTTGTGCCCGGAGCCCCGGGTGAAGAAGGCGCCTTTGGGATGGACCCCCGGCAGCGTGCGCGCCGCGATTCCGTCGCCATCAGCGTCGACATAGCGGTAGAAGGTCTTGATTGTGTCGAGCTCGTCAGCGGAGAGCACCTTGCCTCGGTCTGGCCGATAGCTGTCGTCCCATCTAAGCTTGGGGATCATCCAGTCGTTCATCCCGATGTCGAGATCGCTCAGTACGAAGGTCGGTGTTTGAAACCGCTCCGCCAGGTCGAAGGCCTTGACCGCGAACTCGAATGCTTCGCGCGGGTCGGCCGGATAGAGACAGAGGTGTCGCGTATCGCCGTGCGACGCGTAGGCACACAGCATGAGGTCGCCCTGTTGCGTTCGTGTCGGCATGCCGGTCGACGGGCCAGCGCGCTGCACGTCGAAGATCACGGCGGGCACTTCCGCGTAGTACGCCAGGCCGAGAAACTCGTTCATCAGCGAGATGCCAGGACCTGAGGTGGGCGTGAAGGCTCGGGCGCCGACCCAGGAGGCGCCGATCACCATTCCGATGGCGGCAAGCTCGTCTTCAGCTTGCAGGATGGCAAAGCGGTTCTTCTTCGACTCGGGATCGCGGCGATAGCGATGACAAAATCCTTTGAACGCTTCCATCAACGACGTCGAGGGCGTGATGGGATACCACGCCCCGACGGTGGCACCGGCGTACACACAACCGAGCCCGGCGGCGGTGTTGCCGTCGATGAGGATCGAGTCCGCCGTCGCGTCCAGCGCTTCCAGATGGATCGGCAGCGGGCACGCGATATGGGTCTTCGCGTACTCGTAACCGAGATCGACGGCCTTCTGGTTCGAGTCCATCATCGACGGCTTCCTCGAGTACTTCTCGTCGAGGAGCTGCCGGATGATGGCCCTGTCCATGTCGAGTAGCGCCGCCAGCACGCCCGCGTAGGCGATGTTCTTCATCAGGATGCGCTCGCGCACGCCTTTGAATTGGGCGTTGCACATCTCGGCGAGCGGGACGCCCAGCAGGGTGACGTCGGGCCGCCGCAGCTTCTCGTCGAGCGGCCACGTGGAATCGTAGAGGAGCCACCCGTCGGCGCGTACCTCGGCCACGTCTTTCGCATACGTCGCCGGGTTGAGCGCCACCATCAGGTCGAAATGAGGCGTGCGCGCGGTGTAGCCCTTCTTCGAGACGCGCATCTCGTACCACGTCGGCAGGCCTTGAATATTCGACGGGAACACGTTCTTGCCGGTCACCGGCACACCCATCCGAAAGATGGCCTGCATGATCAGACCATTGGCGCTCGCGGAGCCAGTGCCGTTGGCTGTCGCGATCTTGAACGCGAAATCGTTGACTCGATCCATGAGTGACTCTGTGGTCCTCGCCGTCTCTACCGTCCCACGGCCTCGAGCGGAATGAAGGCGGCCCCCGCGTACGGTCGCTCGAGCACAAACCTGCGCATGTCCCACGCATACGTGGGACAACGTTCGGCGCACAGGCCGCAGTGCACGCACACGTTCTCGTCCTTCACCATGACGCGGCCGGTCTGCTTGAGGCCGAGCGACACGAAGAGCGGTTGCGAATGGTTGTCAGCCGGGGCGGTGAGCCGTCCCCGCAGATCCGCCTCCTCGCCGTTCGGCGCAATCGTCAGGCAGTCGGTCGGGCAGATGTCGATGCACGCGTCGCACTCGATACACAGCGAATCGGTGAAGTGTGTCTGCACATCGCAGTTGAGGCACCGCTCGACCTCGGCCCGGGTCTGCTCGGGAGTGAACCCGGTCTCGACTTCGATGGTCATCTTGGAAAAGCGCACCGGCAGATCGACGTGCACCATCCGCTGACGTCCGACGGGGTCGTAGTCGTTGCTGTAGGCCCACTCGTGCAGTCCCATCTTGGTGCTCGTCAGCGTTTGTTCGTCGCGTGGGCGATCGGTCACCGGGATGCCCTGACAGTAGTGATGGAGCGAGATCGCGGCCTGATGCCCATGCTCGACCGCCCAGATGATGTTGGCCGGCCCGAACGCGGCGTCGCCCCCGAAGAACACGCCCTTACGCGTCGACATGAACGTCTGCTTGTCGACGATGGGCATGTCCCACTTCGCGTCGAACTCCAGACCGATGTCGCGCTCGATCCAGGGGAAGGCGTTGTCCTGCCCGATGGCGAGCACCACCGAATCGCACGGGATGATCTCGCGACCGACTGTCTGCTGCTGGAGCTTGCCGTTCACCTCGCTGGACGTGAAACGCTCGAACTCCATGCCGGTCAGCTTGCCGCCTTCGACGATGAAGCGCACCGGTTGCAGGTTCTCCAGGATCTCGACGCCCTCTTCCTCCGCGTCCTCGAGCTCCCACGGTGAGGCCTTGAAGTACTTTCGCGTCTTGCGGGCGATGACCTTGACGTCGGTGGCGCCCAGGCGCTTCGACGATCGACAGCAGTCCATCGCCGTGTTGCCGACACCGATGATGAGCACGCGCGGACCGATGCGGTCGACGTGCCCGAAGTGGATCGCCTCGAGCCACTCGATGCCGATGAACACCTCGTTGGTGTCGTAGCGGCCCGGGATCTCGAGCTCTTTGCCTTTCGGCGCGCCCGAGCCGACGAAGACAGCGTCGAACGCCCGGCTCTCGAGCAGCAGCTTCAAGCTTTCGACGGACGTGTTGTAGCGAACATCGACCCCCATGTCGATGATGTAGCCGCACTCCTCGTCGAGCACCTCGGCAGGCAGACGAAAACTGGGGATGTTGATGCGCATCAGCCCGCCCGGGGTCGGCTGCTTCTCGAAGATCGTGCACTGATAGCCGAGCGGCATCAGGTCGTTGGCCACCGTCAGCGAGGCGGGACCGGCGCCGATGAGCGCAACCCTCTTCCCGTTCTTCTCGACCGCCGCCTTCGGCAGACGGTGGCGGATATCTCCGCGATGATCGGCGGCGACGCGCTTCAGGCGGCAGATGGCCACCGGCTTGCCGTCCACGCGCGTGCGGCGACACGCCGGCTCGCACGGCCGATCGCACGTTCGTCCCAAAATGCCCGGGAATACGTTCGATTCCCGATTCACCAGATAGGCATCGTCGAACCGTCCTTGCGCAATCAGGCGAATGTACTCGGGGACGTTCGTATGCGCAGGACATGCCCACTGGCAGTCGACGACCTTGTGGTAGAAGTCGGGGTTGTCGGTGTCTGTCCGCTGCATATACGGGCGATTATACGGGGAACGGGCGGTGGAGGCCGAGTTCCACGCCGGCGTGACGGCAGGCGCCTAGCCAAAAGGCGGGCCGTGAAAGGCCCGCCCTATGCACCCATGTGGGGCGCACCTTCACGGTGCGCCAAAAGTGTGGGACGCACCATTACGCGCGCCCAAAGCGGGCCGTGAACGCCGGCCCTGGTACGGTCTGAAGTGAGCTACGGGATGAGGGCGCTCTGACGACTCGGCCCCACCTAGACATCTCCTCAGGCTGAGAGCGTCACGAATGAAGCAAGTTTTTCCGTGTTGCCTGAGGAGATGTCTACGCCCCGCGAAGCGGGGCAAGACAACGCCGTCACTAGCGAAGCGGAGCCGAACTGGCGTGCGCCGAGGGGTGCGATAACACGACGGTCGCTCGACGCTTGCGCATGTCGCCGACCACGGTGTGTAAGTGGCGGGCCCGATTCGTCACCGATCGCGTGGCCGGTCTGTTCGACGAACCGCGTCCCGGCACGCCCCGCCAGATCACGGACGAGCAGATCGAGACGGTGATTGTGCGCACGCTGGAGACGACGCCGCGGGGCGCGACGCACTGGAGTACTCGCGAGATGGCCAAGGCCGCCGGCTTCAGTCATATGACGATCAGTCGCGTCTGGCGCGCGTTCGGCCTGCAACCGCACCGGAGCGAGACGTTCAAGCTGTCGCCGGATGCGCTGCTGATTCCGAAGGTGCGCGACATCGTGGGGTTGTACATGAATCCCCCGGAACACGCCGTGGTGCTCTGCGTCGATGAGAAGTCTCAGATTCAAGCCCTGGATCGCACGGCGCCGTTGCTGCCGCTGCGCCCCGGACAAGCCGAGCGCCGAACGCACGATTACACGCGTCACGGAACGACCTCGCTGTTTGCCGCGCTCAACGCGCAGACGGGCACGGTCATCGCGGAGACGCATCGGCGCCATCGATCACTCGAGTTCCGTACGTTTCTCGACCGAATCGATGCGGCGGTGCCCGCCGATCTCGATGTCCATATCATCATGGATAATTACGGCACCCATAAAACCCCGCTCATTCGCGCGTGGTTGGCCAAGCGCCCACGGTTCCACGTCCACTTCACGCCGACCTACGGCTCCTGGCTGAACCTCGTCGAACGCTGGTTCGCGGAACTGACGACCAAACAGATTCGGCGCGGCGCGCATCGCAGCGTGAGTGAGCTCGAGCGCGCCATTTGGGCGTTCATCGACGTCCGGAACGAAGAGCCCACGCCGTTCGTGTGGACCAAGAGCGCCGACGAGATTCTGGCCAGCATTGCTCGCTTTGCCCAGCGGACCTTGGCCACACACGCGCGGTGACTTATTATGCGAATCACTGTTACAGGACACTAGCGCGGCAAAATCGCGACGGCCCTGAGTGGCGCGCCGCTGCCGCCCGCGATCTTCATCGGCAGCGCAACGATAGAGGCGCCTCGCGCCGGAAGGCGATCGAGCGCCGTCAGGTTCTCGAAAGCGGGAATCTCGTGAGCGTAGAGCGCGCGGTGTGACTCGAAGAGTGTCGACTGACCGTAGTCGATGCTCGCCGTGTCGATCCCGATCGATTTGATCGGTCGATTGGCGACCAGCCATCGGGCTGCCTCGGGCTGGAGGCCGGGAAAACGCAGCTTGGGGACCGCATCAGGACCACGCTCGGACGTGCCGAGATAGCGAGCCGCATCGGGCCATCGCGCCGAAAACCCTGTGCGCAGCAGCAGAATGGCGGACGGCTCGATGCGACCATTGTCGCGTTCCCACGCCTCGAGGTCGGCCACGGTGACTTGGTAGTCAGCGTCGGCCGCGCTCTTTGCCGAGACGTCGACGACCAGCGCCGGGCCGATCAGTCGATCGAGCGCGATTTGATCGACAGGGGAACGACCCTGCGCGAAGTGCACCGGCGCATCGATGTGCGTGCCCCCGTGTTCTGAGGTGAAGAAGTCGTTGGCCGCGTAGTAGTAGCCCTGCGCCGTGATCCCGTCAGCGACCGTCTCGAGTCGAAACGGCTTGGCGGTGGGCCAGAAGATGCTGTTCACGTCGTAAGGGTGCGAGAGATCGACCAGCTCGCCGTCGGGGAACGACGACCGCTCGCTGGCGGTACACGCAAGAGTGACCGAGGAGATGGCCAGCGTGCTGGCCAGCGCCAAGGCGTCAAGATGGTGCGTTTTCACCGTTTGACGTCTGCCTTTCGACTTCCGACTTCAGGTTGTCGGTTTAGCAGCAACCGTCACGGCGCCGGATCGATGGCCGCCTTCGGCACCGATGGGTTCGTTGCCGCGACCAGGTGCGCGCTGCCAGCCTCACACACGAAGCCTGTGACGAACCGTTCGTCGTTGACGCGTTCCTGCACCGTCTTGACGGCGAAATAGTCGGCCTGCAAACGCGTCGGGGAGAGGTCGACGATGACGTAGCCACGATAGCGCCCGTCGACATAGTGGAGGTGAGGCCGTGCGGCCCTGAGCTCCGCGAGCTGCTGCTCCCCGGTCGCGCCCGCGCCGATATTGCTCGGCGAGCTGACCGACGTGCCGACGATTTCGACGCCGAGCGAGCCGCGCCCGGTGCTCGGCGTGTAGTGATCGTAGGGCCGTTTCGGAAGGTCGTACACCCACGAGCTGTGCACGTCACCGGTCAGCACCACGAAATTCGGCACGCGTGTTCGCTCGACAATGTCGAACACGCGGTCGCGCGCCGCGCGATAGCCGTCCCACGAGTCGGTGTTCGTCCCCGGCTTCCCAGGCGGCGACTGCGGCGCGAACATCACCTGTTGACCCACGAGCTGCCAGCGCCGACCGCCCCGCGTCGAGCGGTCGAGCTCGGCGGCGAGCCAGTCCTCCTGTGCCTTTCCCAAGAGCGAGCGCTCGGGGGCCTCGATGGCCGCAACCGCGTCGCGCGAGGCGACCTGTTCGTCACGGCCGACGAGCCTGGTGTCGAGGACGATGAGGTCGGCGAGATCGCCGAAAGCCAGGGCGCGAGCGATCTGGGGGCGCCCTTGGGTGGGCTCGCGGATCGGCATCCACTCGAAGAACGCCTGCACGGCGGCATCGCGTCTGGCCGGCCACTCACCTTCGCCCTGATCCGGGTCGTGATTCTCGGCCCCATCCCGCCACGTGTTGTTGGCGAGCTCGTGGTCGTCCCAGATGACGATGAAGGGGTGTTGGCGATGCGCTTCCTGCAGATCGGGATCGAGCTTGTACTGGGCGTGCCGCGTGCGGTAATCCTCGGGGAGCACGATCTCCTTGTCGGGAGCGGGTATCCGTCCGAATCGAGCCCCATCGCCGTATTGGCCGTTTGGGTACTCGTAGATGTAATCGCCGAGGTGCAGGACGGCGTCGAGATCGGGTCGTTCGGCAATCCGGCCGTAGGCATTGAAGAACCCTTGTGGCAGGTTCGAGCACGACACCACGGCCAGCCGCATCCGCTCGTTCTTACCGGCGGGTGTCGTGCGCGTGCGACCGGTCGGCGATGGCCCTCCCGGCACACGAAAGCCATAGTAATAAGTGGTGGCTGGCTGCAGTCCTGGCACGTCCACTTTCACGGTGTAATCACGTTCGACACCTGTTTGGGCGCTGCCGCGCGCCACGACGCGCTGGAGCAAGGGATCGTTCGCCATCACCCAGGACACGTCGATCGGTCCTGTCCCTGCCGGCGTGACCCGGGTCCAGATGACGACGCGATCGGCGAGCGGATCGCCGCTCGCGACGCCGTGGCGAAAGGGAGCGGCTTGCGCCTGCAGCAGCCCCGCGGCGCGGACGATGGGCACCGCGCCGGCAAACATCGCGCTGGCACGGAGGAAGTGGCGACGGGAGGGACGGCGGGGCATAGGGAGTTCAGAGTGCAGAGTTCAGAGTGCAGAGTGCAAGTGCAAAGTGCGTAAGCCAGGTGCTACGAGTGCGACAGGTGCTCAGGTACTTGGGTGCTTGGTGCGATAGGTGCCCAAATGGTTCCTGGCGCCGGGTGCCGCGCGATGGAATGGCCTCACCTGGCAGCCCGACCCCCTGTCGCACCCGCTATCTGCCGCTTGCCGCCTGCCGCCTGCCGTCTGCCGCCTCCCGCTAGACTTCAGATCATCTTCCCTTGTCCGCTCTCGAGCGCCAGCAACGCTTGTTTGATCGGCAGCCCGCCTCCATATCCGACCAGCTTGCCGTTGCTGCCGATGACGCGATGACAAGGCATGATGATGGCGATCGGATTGGCGCCGTTGGCGAGCCCCACGGCGCGCACCGCCTTGGTGTTGCCGACGCGGCGAGCGAGCTCCAGATAGCTGATGGTCTCGCCGTACGGAATCGCGCAGAGCGCCGCCCACACCACCCCTTGGGGGTGGTACATGACACAGGAACGCTCGCAGGGCAAGCGCCGCGTTTTGCCTTTTTTCTCGTGAAGGCTCGTAGTACAACGGGCACAAGTCTCCCCGCCATTTGAACGCGAGCCGCCTCGTTGATGACCGACACGCCTGCCACAGCGGCCACGTTCCCGCCGCCGCTCGACCAGTATCCGGTCCACGCTGGCGCATCGATGGTGGACGTGCTCGCCGCGCGCCTCGATGTCTTTCCCTTCAACGGCGTCGCCACCACCATCTTCATCGCCGCCGTCGTCCACACACTGACCGCGCACCGGTTTACTGCGCTTTCTCACCACGTTCAGCACGAGTCTGACAGGCGGCGGCGAGCCGCGGGACTGGAGACGGCGCCCAGCGTGGCGGGCGAGCTCTTGCATTTTCTTGGCGAGGTCGAGGTCGTCTTCGGGCTCTGGGCCGTCGCGCTGGTCGCGGCGATGGTCATGTGGTTCGACTGGACAACGGCGCGCGAGTATCTCACGGTGTCGGTCAACTTCACCGAGGCGATGTTCGTGGTGGTCGTCATGGCCATCGCCGCGACGCAACCTGTCGTGCGCCTTGCCGAGCGCGCGGTAGGCAAGCTCGCGGAACTGGGCGGTTCGACCCCGGGAGCCTGGTGGCTGTCCATCCTCATCACCGGACCGGTGCTGGGTTCGTTCATCACCGAGCCGGCGGCGATGACCATCTGCGCGCTCCTGCTGGGACGCCAGTTCTATGCACGCCGGCCCCGCACGGCGCTCAAGTACGCGACGCTCGGCCTTCTCTTCGTCAATGTCTCCATCGGCGGCACATTGACCCACTTTGCGGCGCCGCCGGTGTTAATGGTGGCTCGGCCGTTCGGGTGGGACCTGGGCTTCATGGCCGGGACATTCGGCTGGAAAGCGTGTTTGGCCATCATCGGCGCGACGCTGCTCTACTTCGCGGTGTTCAGGACCGAGCTGACCGAGTTGGCCACGCGTTCTCGCGCCACTCGTGATGAGCAAGTCACGGCCGCCGCGGAAGCGGGCGAGATCCCCGGTTGGGTGGTGGCCGTACATGTCGTCTTCCTCGCGTCGACAGTCGCTCTGGCGCACTACCCGGTGTTCTTCATCGCCGGCTTCCTCTTTTTTCTCGGCTTCGTGCAGGCCACCGCCCCCTATCAAGCGCCGATGGACCTGCGCGCGCCGCTGCTCGTCGGCTTCTTTCTTGCCGGTCTCGTGACGCACGGGGGACTCCAAGGGTGGTGGATCGCGCCCGTGCTCGGCAGGCTGACCGACACACCACTCTTCATCGGTGCGACGTTACTCACCGCCTTCAACGACAATGCGCTCATCACCTACCTGGCGACGCTCGTACCCAATCTCGACGCACCGCTGCGCTACGCGGTCGTCGCCGGCGCCGTGACGGGCGGGGGGCTCACGGTGATCGCCAACGCCCCGAACCCGGCGGGACAGGCGCTTCTGGCGAAGTACTTCGACGGCGGCGTGTCGCCGCTGAAACTGGCGGCGGCGGCGGCGTTGCCCACGGTGGTGGCGGCGGCGGCGTTTCTGCTGCTGCGATTCTGATGCCGCTTCGGGTGCGATTGACCCCGGCTCGAACCGCTGCCCTTGTCGGACTCTGCCTGGTGCTCCTCAGCGGACTCACGGCAGGGCTGGCGCGCTACTACGTGGGCGAGCGGGCGGCGCGCGCCGCCTCGCATCTCGAGCGCGGCCGCATGCTCGTGAGGGCGGGTGAAGTGGAGCGAGGTCTCGCGGAGCTGAGGGCGTCGCTCGCGCTCAACCGAGGCGATCCCGAGACGGCGCTCGTCCTCGCCACGGCACTGCTCGAGGCGAATCGGCTGCACGAAGCCGAGACCTATCTGGACGAGGCGATTGCCGCCGACCCGACGAGCGGACCGGCGAACCTGGCGCGGGCGCGAGTGGCGCGGGCGCTTGGCGCCGACGAGACGGATACCTACTACCAGCGCGCCTACTACGGCTCGTGGGGACTGGCGACGCTGCCGCAGCGCGTGACCGTCGGCTTCGAGCTGGTGGAGTATCTGCTCAGCCGCGGCGAGCGCGACCGCGCACGCGGCGTGTTGACGCAACTTGCCGTCGATGCCGGGCACGACACCGGACTGCTCCTGCGCGTGGCCTTGCTGCAAATCGATGCCGGCGCAGCAAGCGACGCCGTGCCGATCCTTCGCGACGTGGTGGCGCGCCGCCCAGGCGATGGGCCGGCGTGGAGCGCCCTGGCGGCGGCGGCCTTCGCCCTCTACGAAGATCAGATCGCCGCACGCGCAGCGGCTCAGGCACTGAACCTCGACAAGCGTGACCAGCAAGCCCAACGCATTCGGCGACTGGCAACCGCGGCGTTGGAACAGGATCCGCGCGCGGGACGGCTGGGAAGCCGTGAGCGCCTACGCCGTGCGCAACACCTCGTCGAAGGCGCGGCGGCCGCGCTCGACCGCTGCCGCACCGCTTCGGACTCCGCGGGCGACGCCGCCGCTCCATCGCGCGATGCAGAGAGTACGAGGCGGCAGGTCGATCGCATCATGGCAACCCGACCGCCAGCGGATCTCGATCTCGACGACCTCATCGATCTCGCCACCCGTCTTTGGGCCGATCGTCAGGACGATTGTCCTGTTCTTGAAGCGGACCTCGAGCCATTGGCGCGGGTGTTCCAGCGACTCGCGGCCGGGGCGACGCGGTGACCGACACCCATCGCTTCCTGCTGCTGTCGATACTCATCGGTCTCGCCGCGGGACTGCTGGTCACGAGCTTCCACATCGCCATCGAGCTCACGTCGTGGACCGTGCTCGGGTTGCCGGCGGGCGGCGCGAAGTGGTCGACCATTCTCGGACCGACGATCGGCGCCGGGCTGGCGGCGCTCTTTGTTCGCCATGTCGCCAAGGCGGCTCGCGGATCCGGCATCAGCTATACGAAATCGGCGATTTACGTCTCGGACGGCTACATTCCGACGAGCAGCGTCGCCGGGAAATTCACTGCGTGTGCCGCGTCCATCGGCTCGGGCGTGCCGCTCGGCCCCGAAGACCCGGCGCTGCAAATGGGCGCCGGCATCGCCTCGCTGCTCGGGCGCGCGTTCCGCGTCACCCGCGATCACATGCGGCTCATCGCACCGGTCGGGGCCGCGGCCGGCATCGCGGCGGCGTTCAATACGCCCATCACCGCCGTGCTCTTCGTCATCGAAGAAGTGTTGTCCGGTTGGAACGCGGGCGTGCTCGGCTCGATTGTCCTCTCGGCGGTCGCAGCGTCGGTCGTCACCCGGACCTTTCTCGGGGATCAACCGCTCTTTCGCGTGCCGGATTTCACGTTGACCGATCCATCCGAGCTGCTGGTGTACGCCGCCATCGGGTTGATCGGTGGCGTCCTCGGCGCGTTCTACACGCGCAGCTTGCTCTTCATGCGGGAAAGGACGCTCCGCGTGCCACGGGCCGTCGCCACTGCCCTGCCCTTCGCGGCCGGGTTGGCCGTCGGAGCAACGGCGTGGTGGCTGCCGGGGGTGCTCGGCGCGGGTTATCCGGTGATCGATGCCGCTCTGCACGACGAGTTCGCGTGGCCCATGCTGCTGGCGCTGGGACTTTCGAAAGCGGCGCTCACGGTGTTCTGCTTCGGCGCGGGCGTTCCTGGCGGCCTCTTCGCACCGACGCTGTTCGTGGGCGCGATGATCGGCGGCGGCCTGGGCGGTGTGGCGACCGCGTATTGGCCTGTCCCCATGAGCCCGCCAAGCGCCTACGTGCTCGTCGGCATGGGCACCTTCTTCGCAGCGGTCTTCCGCACGCCGATGACCTCCATCTTCATGGTCTTCGAGGTCAGCGCGACCTACGTCATCATCCTACCGGTCATGGTGGCCAACATGGTTGCCTATCTCGTCTCCCGCGCGCTCGAGTCGCGATCGCTCTTCGAGGGAATGATCGCGCAGGACGGCACGCGACTCCCATCGCTCGAGGCTGCGCGAGAGCGCCGCGCACTCACGGTCGAAGATGTGATGCTGCCCTTGCCGGACCACGTGGCGGACGGGCTGCCCGAGGTGCATCCGGACCAGCCGCTCGACGTTGCCCTCGAAGCACTGCGCACCCGACCGACGCTCCTCGTCGTCACGCGAGGCACGCCCCCTCGCGCGCTCGGCATCGTTTCCCGTACGGGCATCGCCGAGTGGCTCGGGATCCTCGACAGCCCGCTATAATCCCGCCGTGCCCGTCACGCTTGGGTCGTCGCGGTTGTTGTCGTCAGGCCGGCTTCGCGGCCGCACCATCGGTATCGTCGCCAACCCCGCGTCGGTCGACCATGCGCTGGTGCACATCGTCGATCATCTCTTGGCTTCGCGCGACCTCACCGTGGGTGCCGTGTTCGGCCCACAGCACGGCTTCCGCTCGGACGTGCAGGACAACATGATCGAGACGCCGCACGCCGAGCTCGGTAGCTCTCGACGCGTGCCCGTCTATTCCCTCTACAGCGACACCCGCGAGCCGACGTTGGACATGGTGCGCGGCCTCGACACGCTCGTCATCGATTTGCAGGACATCGGCGCCAGAATCTACACCTACGTCTATACGATGGCCAATTGCATGCGCGCCTGTGCGCGTCACGGCATCGAGGTCCTCGTCTGCGATCGTCCCAACCCGATCGGCGGGCTCGACGTGGCCGGCATGACGCTGAGGCGCGGCTCAGAGTCGTTCGTCGGACAATTTCCCATCCCGATGCGCCACGGCATGACGATTGGAGAGCTCGCCCTCTTGTTCAACGGTCACTTCGGATTGGGAGCGCCGCTGCACGTGATCGCCATGGAGGGCTGGTCGCGTGCGATGTACGCCGACGAGACCGGCCTGACATGGGTGATGCCCTCTCCCAATATCCCGACGCTCGAGAGCGCCGTCGTGTTTCCTGGCACGGTGCTCGTCGAAGGCACGACCGCCTCCGAGGGGCGGGGCACGACAAGACCGTTCGAGATCGTGGGAGCGCCGTGGGTGCCGGCGGAGCGGTTCGCGCAGGCGATGAACGACCGCGGCCTGCCGGGCGTGCGGTTTCGACCCGTCGTGTTCGAACCGACCTTCAACAAGCACGCGAGGACGCCGTGCGGCGGATGTCAGATTCATGTGCTCGATCGCCGCCGCTTCGAGCCCGTGGTCACAGGCGTCGCGCTGATCGAGGGGATGCGTCTCGCAGATACGGATCGCTTCGACTGGAAGGCCCCGCCCTACGAGTACGAGCACGATCGACAGCCCATCGACGTGTTGGCTGGGTCTGGGCGACTGCGCGAGGCCCTGGAAGCCGGCGTGCGCGCCGAAGACCTGGCGCGCGAGTGGGAGGCGGACGTCGCCCAATTCAAGACGCTACGCGCGCCGTTCCTGTTGTACGAGTGATTGGGGCTGGTGCGGCGGGTAGGACTGGGGGGCGGGTGCGGTTAGTAAGCCTGGTTGGGCGGGTTTGGCTGGTAGGGCGGGTGCGGTCGGTGTAAAGGACGTTGCCGGACTTCTGTAAAGGATCTCCCCGACCGTTCAGGGTGGGCCAAGTGCGGGTAGGTAGGGATCTGCGCGTTTACCAGCCCGACTCGGCTGACCGGCCCCACCTGCCCCACCAACCTTACCC
>JAIVJN010000337.1 GCA_020200025.1 Acidobacteriota bacterium
ATCAGCAAGAGGGCGACGATGCCCAACAGCGTCCAGATGAACGTGTGGTTGCGATAGGTCCGATAGTCGACGTTCATCACGATCCACAGGATTGCAATGCCCAGCAGCGCCCACATGGCTTGCTTGATGACGAAGAAGTACGGCTGCTGGTAGCGCTCGAGCGCCAAGAGCGCCGACGCGCTGTACACCATGACGACGCTGACGCACAGAAGCGCCACCGCCGCGAGGAACAGCCACTTGTCAGATTGAAGCTTCCGCGCCATACTTCACGACCCTATTGCTCAGGCACCAAAAACCGAGAAGGCGAAGGGCAAAGTGCACTTTGAACTGTGCACTTTGCACTTTGCACTTCCGCACTCCCTCGGGGCGTGAGCCGTCAGCAGTCGTCAGCCGACAGGCGGATTGGGACACCAGTCTCGCAGACCGGAATGGCCTGCGTTCCCAGCGACCGGCTCCCATTCGCTGCCTATCGACTGACGACAGCTCACGGCTCACGTGCGTCGTCTCCCGCGTCTTCGATGAGCGTTCTGACCTCTGCCTTGAAGCGCCTGCCCCGGTCGGCGTAATCGGCAAACATGTCGAAGCTCGAGCAAGCCGGCGCCAGCAATACGACGCCATCGGGTTTGGCCATCTCCCAACCCTGACGAACGGCATCCGGCATGCCGACCGCGTCGACGATCGGGACGACGCCGGCAAGTGCCACCCGAATCCGGTCGCGCGCCTCGCCGATCGCGACCACGCCGCGGCCATGTTTCGCGAGCGCTCCGCGAAGCTCCTCGAGGCGGCCACCTTTGTATCGCCCGCCGACGATTGCCACGACGCGATCGAAGCTTTCGATCGAGCGCGCCGCTGCATCGACGTTCGTCGCCTTCGAATCGTTGACGAAGCGCACGCCACCCAGCGTCCCCACCACTTCCATCACGTGCTCGAGCCCCGCAAACTCGGTCAGCGCGCGTGCGATGCTGCGCGCCTCCGCGCCTGCCAGGCGACTGATGGCCGTTGCCGCGACGACATTGCTGAGGGTGTGGCGCCCGCTGACCCGCACGACCTCCAATGGAACGAGCGGTGTTTCTCCTTCGGACGTTCGTTGCCAGATGAACCCGGCGTCGGCGAAGAACCGCGCGGTGTCCTGCCGATCGAGCGCGTAGCCAACGACCGTCGCGCGCGTGTGCTCGACTAGCCTCACAGCCGCATCGTTCTCTCTGTTCACGACGGCCCAATCACCCTCGACCTGATTGACAAAGATCCGGGCTTTCGCCAGCTCGTACGCCGCTTGGCTGGAATGACGGTCCAGATGGTCGGGCGAGACATTGAGCAACGCCGCGATCCACGGATGGAACGTGTCGGCTTCGTGCCCGTGATCGCGACGATCGGGCCGCGCAGCCAACGCGACGCCAGCTCCAGCTCGCCGATGACGGTGACACCTCGCGCTCGCGCGGCGACAATGTCGGCGAGCCCGGCGGGCACACCCGGACTCGTGACGATGAGATCGGCATTTTCGAACGTCTCTGGGCGATGCCCGCCGAGATCCAGCGACACGCCACGATTGCGTAGTGCGCGCTCGTCCGGTAATTCGTTCTTCACGTCCGTGAGCGTCACGCGCGCCCCTCGCGACACCAACAGCTCGGCGGCGGCGACCCCACTCCTGGCTGCACCGACCACCAGCACTCGTAAGCCGTCAACATCGAACCTCGTCGCCATCCGCTCACCTGAGCTTCAACGTCGTGAGGCTGAACAGGGCAAAGACGATCGCCATGATCAGGAAGCGAGCGATCACCTTGGGCTCCTGCCAGCCAATGAGCTCGAAATGGTGATGCAACGGCGCCATGCGGAACACGCGCCTGCCGGTGAGCTTGAACGATCCCACTTGCACGACCACCGAGGCGGCTTCGAGAACGAAGACACCGCCGACGAGCACCAGTAACAGCTCCTGTTTGATGAGGATGGCGACCGTGCCCAGCGCCCCGCCGAGCGCCAGCGATCCCACGTCGCCCATGAACACCTCCGCCGGATGCGCGTTGTACCAAAGAAAGCCAAGGCTCGCGCCAACGAGAGCGCCGCAGAAGATCGTGAGCTCGGCTGCCGGCGCAAAACGAACCAGCAGCAGATACTCGGCAAATTCTCGATGTCCAGTGACGTAGGCGAGGGCGGTCAGGCAGGCCGCGGCGACCGCGAACACGCTGATGGCGAGCCCGTCCAGTCCGTCCGTCAGATTGACGGCGTTGCTCCACGCCACCAGCACGAACACCGCGAACGGCACGTAGAACCAACCCAAATCCGGAATGAGTTGTTTGAAGAAGGGAAAGATCAGCCGCGTGTTGTAGAGACTTCGCTGCGCCAGCCACATCAGGACGAGGCCGACGCCCAACGCCACCACGACCTGAAGAAGTATCTTGTAACGCGGTGGCAGACCGCCGGACGAGCGTTGTGTCACTTTCAAGTAGTCGTCGAGGAACCCGATACCGCCGTACGCGGCGGTCGTGACCACCGCCACCCAGATGTAGGCGTTGGTCAAGTCTGCCCACAGCAAGGTGGGCACGAGTGACGCCGCAAGAATGAGAAGGCCACCCATCGTAGGTGTGCCGGCCTTTGCACGGTGCGACTGCGGACCTTCCTGCCGTATCACCTGTCCGATCTGGAAGGCGCGAAGACGACGGATGAGCCACGGGCCGAGGACCAGGCTCACCACCATGGCCGTGATGCTCGCGGCGGCGGTGCGAAAGGTGATGTACCGCGTCACATTCAACACGGAAACCTGCGGATAGAAGGAGATCAACACGTGGTAGAGCATCAAGCGAACTCCGCCGCGATCCGCTCGGCCACGATGTCGGTTCGAATGCCACGCGATCCCTTCACCAACACGATGTCGCCAGGCTCCAGCCAGCCGACAATGTCCTCGCCCGCCTGCTCGCTCGATGTCCGGTGCGTCACGGCGACGCGCGGCAGCCCTGCCTCGATGGCCGCGATCCCCAACGCACGTGCCGGCTCCCCGCCCACCGTGATGAGCCGATCCAACGGCAACGTCGCCGCCAGCCTCCCAATCTCCTCGTGAAGGGCCCGCGATCCCTCACCGAGCTCTAACATCTCGCCGAGCACGGCCCCCCTTCGCCGGGCCGCGGTCTCTGCGCCGACGACCGCAAGCGCCTGGCGCATCGCCGATGGGCTTGCGTTGTAGGAGTCGTCGATCAACGTGACGCCGCCCGTCAGATGTGTCACGGCGCCGCGGCGCGGCGCCGCTTCAAGCGCGGCAATGCGCTCGACGATGTCGGCCGTGGGAATATTCATCTCCACGCCCACGGCGACCGCGCACAGGGCGTTCGCCAGATTCCCTCGACCGACGAGCGGCACGCGCAGGTCGATCTCGCCTCGACCGGTGATGACGCGCGCCCGCGAGCCGCGCAGGCCAAGAGGCTCGACATCGACAGCGCGCACATCCGCGCCCGCGCGCTCACCGAACGTGACCGTGCGACCGGGAAAGCCATCGCGCCGCGTCGTTATGCGATCGTCGTCGGCACTGCACACGAGCACGGTGTCGGCCGTCGCCTGCTCGAGGATCTCCGCCTTGGCGTCGGCGACGGCCTCGACGGTTCCGAACGAGCCGAGATGCGCTTCCCCAACGTTGGTCCACACGCGGACGTCCGGCTCGGCAATCCCGACGAGCACCCGGATCTCCCCCGCGTGATTCATTCCCAACTCCATCACCGCGACGTCCGCCTCTTTCTTCCCCAACTCGAGCAACGACAGCGGCAAGCCGAGGTGGTTGTTCAGATTTCCCCGGTTGCGCACGACCCGATAGCGTGACGACAGCACCGACGCGATGGCCTCCTTGGTCGTCGTCTTGCCCGCGCTGCCTGTGATGGCGATCACCGTCACATGCGATTCGCGTCTCACGTGGCGAGCCAAGTCCTGCAGCGCGCGCGTCGTGTCCGCTACTTCGATCAGGATTGGCGCCTCCACCCCGCCCATACCGCCGTCCGACGCCGCGTTCAGCACCGCTCCGACAGCGCCCCGCGCGAGTGCGTCGGCCACGAACGTATGGCCATCACGAACCGCGACAATCGCGAAGAACAAATCGCCGGCCGCGACCGTTCGCGAGTCGATCGAAACGCCGCCGATCACCTGGTCCGTCTGACCGGACCTCAAGCGCCCCCCCGTGGCGTGCACGACGGTGGCGGCCGTCAACCGCAACTCCACCCTCCTCGTGGCATGTACGCTCGAACTCTGAGTGGCCATTCCGTAGCAACGGCCGAGCAAACGCCCATGGAGGGCCATCGTCGCTCCATCGCGTGCCGTTGATACGATCACTAAACTGCCTGCGACGGTCGGCTTCGGCGGCGGCCGAGGGCCGCTCGTGTGACCTCGGCATCGTCGAACGGCAACACACGGTCGCGGATCTGCTGGTACTTCTCATGCCCCTTGCCGGCGACGAGCACGAGGTCGCCGCGCTCGGCCAGCGTGACAGCCCGGTCGATGGCATCCGCGCGATCGACCATCGTCTGAATGTCGGGCGTGCGTCCCGAGGCCGACTGACGGCCTGCCGGAATGCCACGCATGATCTCGTCGATGATCCGCTGGGGATCTTCACTTCGCGGGTTGTCGGAGGTGACCACGACCACGTCGCTCAAACGGGCGGCGACCATGCCCATCAACGGCCGCTTGGTGCGATCGCGATCGCCCCCGCAGCCAAACACGGTGATGAGCCGCCGCACCGCGAGGGGGCGCGCGGTCTCCAACAGGTTTCGCAGCGCGTCATCGGTGTGTGCGTAGTCGACAACGACCGTCACATCGTCGTTCGGCGACGAGACGACCTCGAATCGGCCGGGAACGCCCGGCAACCTGGCTATGCCCTGGCGCACGGCTTCGAGGGGCAAGCCGAGCGCCACGCCGGTCGCCGACGCCGCGAGAATGTTGTAGGCGTTGGGACGGCCGACGAGTGACGAGCGGATTGGCACGGCGCCGAGCGGCGTCTGCAGCTCGAATGACAGCCCGGCGAGTGTGATGTCCAGGCGTTGTGGCGTCACGTCCGCGGTGTGACCGATGGCGTAGGTGATGGGTCGCCCACCGACATCCACGAGAGACGCCGCGCGCGGGTCGTCGAGATTGATCACGGCCGGGGCCCCGGCAGGCAACATCTCGAACAGGCGCCGTTTTGCGGCGAAGTACGCCTCCATGTCGGGATGGAAGTCGAGGTGATCGCGCGTGAGATTGGTGAAGACCGCGGCAGCGAACCGCATCCCATCGACACGCTTCAGGGCCAGTGCGTGCGAGGAGACCTCCATGACGGCCGAGCGCGATCCGCGCTCCAGCATTTCGCAAAGGAGACGTTGAACGTCAGGCGCCTCGGGCGTGGTGCGCGAGGCCTCGCGGTCTTCGCCGCCGACGCGATAAGTGACCGTGCCCAGCAAGCCAGCGGGAAGTCCGGCCGCGTCAAGTATCGACGCCAGCACATACGCCGTGGTCGTCTTGCCGTTGGTGCCAGTGATGGCGACGACCGGCATTCGGCGACTGGGGTGGTTGTAAAACGTGTCCGAGACGATCGCTAGCGCAAGGCGCGCATCGGGCACCACTACCCACGGCGCCTGCAGTTGGTCGGGTCCGGGCACTTCCGCAACGACGGCGACGGCACCGCGGTCCACCGCCTGCTTTGCAAACGCCACCCCATCCGCTTTGAGACCGCGCAGTGCAACGAACAACGCGCCAGGCACCGCGCGCCGCGAGTCGTAGACAATCGACGACACCTCGACCGTGCGCGCCGCTCCAGGCATCGTCGAGTTGTCGATGCCGAGCGGGCGAAGCGGATCGAGCACGTCGGCGAGTGTCACGGGTGAGCTCCGCTCGGACCCAAAAGACGGGACGGGTTGCGATGCAGAACGAGCGTGCACAGGGCTCCAGGGTCGAACGGCGCGCCCGGGTCCGGCACCTGCTCGATCACGATCCCGGCCCCTTGCATCTCAGCCCTGAGCCCGAGCCGTGCGAGGGTGCGCAGGGCGTCACGCGCGCCGAGGCCGCGAACATCGGGCACCGACGCTTCTGTGGGTCCAGCCATCGCCAACGTCAGGATCGGACGCGTATCGTGCGTGTCGGCGACCGGAGTCACACGGCTCGACTCGCGTCGGGCGACGACGACGGGTGGCTCGGGCGCGATGCTCAGCGGAATGCCCTTGTGCCGTAGCGCCGCTTCGGCAATCCGCTTGAACACGGGTGCGGCCGCTACGCCCCCGGTTCGGCCAATGGCCCTGGGCGCGTCGATCACGACGACGAGCGAGAACACCGGCTGGCGCGATGGAAGGAAGCCGACAAACGACGCCATGTTCTGCGTCTTGGAGTAGCGGCCGTCGATGAGCTTCTCGGCCGTGCCGGTCTTGCCAGCGATGGTGAAACCGGGAATGCGCGCCGACTTGGCCGTGCCGCGTTCGACGACGGCCTCCATGATTGCGGTCACTTCTGCGGCGGTGGCGGGAGTGATCGCGCGGCGCACAATCTTCGGCGCGACGGGCGTCCGTACGCCGTTACGGGTGACGGCGCGCACGACCCGCGGCTCGAGGAGATTGCCGCCATTGGCGACTGCGCTCGCCGCCGCCAACATCTGCAGCGGGGTGACCGCCACCTGATAGCCCATCGACATGGACGCCACGGCACTTTCGCCGAGGTTGGCGGGGTTCCAGACGATGCCGGGGTTCTCTCCGGGGAAGTCGCGTGAGCCGGCACGGCCGAAGCCGAAGCGGTTGACGTAGAGGCCCAATCGCTCGGCGCCGAGCTTGAGGCCCATCTTGACGGCGCCGACGTTGCTCGACTTGACGATCACGTCGGTCAGCGAGAGCACCCCGTAGCGGTGACCGTTGTATTCGTCGATGATGCGATGGCCCAGGCGGATGATCCCGGAGCTCACGTCGATCGGGGTGTCCGGGCGAAAGACCTGCTCCTCGATCGCCGCCGAGGCGGTGACGAGCTTGAAGGTCGAGCCCGGCTCGTAGAGGAGGCCGCTCAAGCCGGTATTGTCGAGGCCCACGTAGCCCAGCAAGTGGGCACCGAGATCGCGGTTCGGATAGAAGCGCCGGCTCTCTTTCATGAAGCCGATGCCTTCGAGCCTGAGAGCGGCAACCCTGCCCGCTTCTTCAGGCGACACACGACGTTTCACGTAAACAAACGCCCGCTGGCGGACAAGCCGCTCTTTCAGTGCCGCCAGATCTTTACGCGAGCAGTCGCCGAAGGCGCCGCACAGAGCCGCGGCGGTCGTGTCCGCATCGCCGATCTCGGTGGGAACCGCATAGATCGTGTCCGCATCAACGCTATACGCGAGAAGGCGCCCATGCCGATCGACGATCTCGCCGCGCTTGGCCGGCGCGGTGATGGTTCTGAGCTGCTGGCGCTCGGCGCGTGCCGTGAGATCCTCGTGGCGGACCGTCTGCAGAAAGAGCAAGCGGCCCAGAATCACGGCTGTCCAGATCGCGAACACGACACTTGTGACGACGAGGCGCTTGGCAATCGTGGAGCGCCAGTTGAGAGCCTGTTCGGCCACCATGCGTGCCCCCTCAGCGAGTCGCCACCAGCGACTTGGCTGGCGCAGCGACTTCGGTGACGCGCTCGAGTACAACCGCATCGTCGGCCGACGGCGCCACCATCTTCAAGCGTCCGGTGGCGAGCTTCTCGATGCGGCGCGGCGACTGAAGGGTTTCGATTTCCAAGCGGAGGTGGCGGTTGATCTCCTGCTCGGCCGCCCGCTCGCGTTGCATCTGATCGAGTCGATAGCCGTGTCGCAGCAGCTCGAAATGTTGCCAGGCCGAGGACATCAAGACGAGGACCAACGCGGCGCCGACGGTGAACGACTGCCAGAGCTCGCGCTGTCGTTGTTCGTCGATCTCGCGGACGATGGGATTGTTCCGCACGTCCTTGCGGATCGCGTATTCGAACGTTTCGACTTTCTGCACCGCCCTACCCCCTGCCTGTCCGCCCGCGCCGTAGCTCGCCGCAAAAGCATCGCGAGCGTAGGCGGGCCGTGTGCCGTACGCCGTATGTCGCGACCTATCCCCGTCGCTCGATGACTCGAAGCTTCGCGCTTCGTGCTCTCGGGTTCAGCTCGATTTCGGCCTCGCTCGGCTGAACCGGACGCTTCGTCACAATCGCAACCTCGCCATCGTCCGCCGCCGCGAGCGCGCGGAACGCGTGCTTCACGATGCGGTCCTCGAGCGAATGAAACGCGATGACCGCCAGCCGGCCCTCCGGCTCGAGACGTCGAGCCGCCGCGCCAAGAAAGCCGTCCAATCCCTCAAGCTCTTCGTTCACCTTGATCCGCAGCGCCTGAAACGTTCTCGTCGCCGGATCGATTCGCTGCCACCCCTTGGTCGGCGCCGCGCGACGCACGACCGCCGCCAGCTCGCCCGTCGTCGTCACTGGCCTGCGCTCTCGCGCCCTGACAATCGCCCGGGCGATCCGTCGCGAGTAGCGCTCCTCGCCAAACTGAAAGATCACGTCGGCTAGCTCACCCTCCGGCAGCCGTGCGACGATGTCGGCCGCCGTCACGCCCGCAGTCGGATCCATGCGCATGTCGAGCGGCTCGTCGCGGCGGAAACTGAACCCCCGCCCGGGGGCATCGAGCTGCACCGACGACACGCCGAGATCTGCCAGCACGCCCGTCACCTCTTCCATTCCCCGTTCGTCGAGCACGCGCTCGATGCTGCGGTAGTCGGCATGAACCAGCGTGACGCGAGCCCCCCACACTGCCAGGCGTTCCGCCGCTTCTGCGAGCGCCGACGGATCGCGATCCACGCCGATCACCCGAGTGGCCCCTCTGTCGAGCAGCGCTCGAGTGTGTCCCCCGAGCCCCACCGTGCAATCCACGAAGAGGCCGCCGCGCTCCGGCCGCAACAGCGCGACGACCTCGTCGACCATCACCGGACGATGACCGGCGGACTCCATCGTTCGCCCCGCAGCGCCCTATCGAAAACGAAACCAGGTTTCGTTTTTCGGAAGCTCGGGCAAAAACGAAACCCGTTTCGTTTTCCTGCCTCCTAAATGCCGAACTCCGCCAGCGCCCGGGCGTCGTCATCGGTGAACGGATCGCTGTGCAGGCGCGCCAGGAAGCGATCGTGATTCCACACTTCCAGGTAGCTGTGCTGGCCGAGCACGTCGACTTCACCGTTCATCTGCGCGCTTTCCCGCAAGCGCGGATGAATGAGGACCCGGCCTTGCGGGTCGAGCTCGGTGCGCTGGCCGAAAAAGTTGATGCGGTCGAGGAAGCGGCTCCGCGAGGGATGAGTGGACGGCATGTGGGCGAGCTTCGCTTCCAGCTCGAGCCAGACCGGCATCGGGTAGATCCGGACCGAATCCCCCTTCAAGCTCGTCACGAAGAATTCCCGCCCGTGCGCGTCCTGAATTGCCACGCGGAAGCCGGTCGGGACCTTGAGGCGGCCCTTATCATCGATTGTCGCCGGAGCATTGCCGCGCAACACTTTTTCCCACCCAATCCCACAAAAGTCCACACGGATGGTAGAGGAGGGTCACTAGCCTGTCAATGCGAAATATCGAGAAATCCTCTGTGCTCTGTAACTTACGCGGCGCGGCTTACGCTGTAGCTTCGCCCCGAAGGCGAAACGAGTCATGATTTTGACGGTGGCGCCACGAATCTGTCATTCGCCCTTAGTTCGCCAGTCGAAGCAAGGTCGCGCGGGACGCCGTGCTAGGATGGCCCGTTTGGGTGACCGACCTCGGTCCCGATAGATCGATGCTGCACGCGGCCCTCATCGGCTTTTCCTCGAGCGGGAAGTCCACATTGTTCGAGCTCATGACGAGCGCCAGAGAGTCGGCTCGGGGACGAGGCGATACGGCCGTTGGCATGTCGAAGGTGCCCGATGCCCGGCTGGATCGATTGACGGCCATGTACAATCCGCGCAAGCGGGTGCCGGCGAGTATCGAATTCACCGATCCCGTGGCGCCTGGCAAGATCGGCGCGGCGGCGCTGGTCGACGTGGCCGGCTACAAGAACGCCGACGCGCTCGTCCACGTGGTGCGCGCGTTCCGGGACGCGGCCGTGCCGCATTCTCGCAGCACGGTCGATCCCGCGCGCGACGCGCAGGCGATGGAGGAAGAGCTGATCCTGGCGGACCTCGGGGTCATCGAACGCCGTCAAGAGCGAATCGACAAGGACTTGAAGAAAGGCCGCTCGGTCGAGCTCGAGCGCGAGCGCGAATTGCTCGAGCGCTGCCGGACCGCCCTCGAAGATGGGCAGCCGCTCCGCGCGTTGGGCCTGGCCG
>JAIVJN010000338.1 GCA_020200025.1 Acidobacteriota bacterium
TGTGTGAGGGGGGCAACGTGGCCCTCTATCGGCGGCGATAACCCGGAGACACCCAACCTGGTTGCTCTCATGAAGGCAACCAGGTTCCTCTCGCGAGAGCAACCAGGTTGCGTAGTCAGAACCGAATCGCGAACGTCCCCACGTAGTGCCAGCCCCCGAGATCGAGCCGGGAGCCGAGGAAGTCTTCGTTCAGGTCGGTGTCGGCTTTCTGATAACGCACTTCGCCGCCCACCGCGAACCGATCGAGCGGGACGCGGACACCGAAGACCGCCACGGGACCGATCTCGGTACCATCGGCAACGAAGCTGTCGCGGAAGAGCGGCCGACCCGGCAGCGTGAAGTTGATGAAGTCGCCCGTCTCGGAGTAGCGCCAATTGAACACGCCGATGCCGCCGCCGACGTAGGGCTGGATGGCAGCGCTTCGCCCGAGTGGCAACACGCGCACGGTCGCCGTGAGCGGAACCACTCGCAGCTTCAGCTCCTGCTCGATCTCGTCCCCGTTCGGCTGCACGAACTGCTCGTATATCGTCGGCACCCTACGGCTGGTGAAGGCGATGCCGGCCGACGCCTCGAGATACTCGCCGATGGGGACCAGGTATTCCGCACCGATCGATGCCGAGCCGAAATCGCTGAAGTCGAAGAGGAAGAGCTCGCGGTTCGCGACGAGCACGTCATCGTCCACGCGTCCGTCTTCGCCCCGAATCGCGAAGTAGCCGGCCGAAAGGTTCAGGGCCTGCTGCGCGGACGCGGTCTCCGCAGCAGCCAATGTGACGAGCAGCGCCAGCGCTCCCGTCACGAATGATCTCGAACGCATGAAGCCTCCAGAGTCGAGCAGGGTGGCACCCCCGTTCTCCTCCCAAGCATGGGAAGTGCCATCCTTGAAAGGCGGCCATACGCGTGAGATTTGAGATATTGCCAGCGATTGCCACTGACGCTCAGGCAATCAATTCAGCGGGCTGTCCTCGGAAACGTACGGTCCGCATGAAAGTCGCGGACAAGGGCGAGCATCTCCTCGTGGATGCGACCATTGGACGCCAGGATGCGCCCGGAGGCGGGCACCCAGGCCGACCCGTCGAGCGAGCTGACACGTCCGCCGGCCTCTTCGACAATGAGCGCGCCGGCCATGGTGTCCCAGGGCTGCAGCCGTTCTTCCCAGAAACCGTCCATTCGACCGGCGGCCACCCAGCAGAGATCGATGGCCGCCGAGCCCAGCCGCCGTACCGCGCGGGCGCGGCCGACGAACGCCGCGAACAGGCTGATAACCTGCTCGAGGGTCTCGTGGATGTCGTAGGGGAAGCCCGTGACCAGCACCGACTCGACGAGCAGCGACGACGAGGAGCATTGGAGCGGGCGGCCGTTCAACCAGGCTCCCACGCCTCGCTCGGCTGTGAACAACTCACGGCGATTCGGATCGTAGACAGCACCCACCTCGACGCGCCCGTCGATCTCGAACGCGAGCGACGAGCAGAAAATCGGGATACCGTGCGCGTAGTTCGTCGTGCCGTCCAGCGGATCGAAGACCCAACGATATCGCGAGCCGTTTCCCGTTTGGCCCATCTCTTCGGCGAGGACATCGTGGTCGGGGAACCGGGTCGCGACGAGGGTGCGAAACATCCGTTCGACATCGACATCGACCTCGGTGACGAGATCGATGTCGCCTTTCTTGTCGACGCGAACGTTCGACCCGAGCCGCGCGATCTGGATGTCTCCCGCGCGCACCACCGCTTCGATGGCCGTGGCGAGAAAGCGCGGGTCAGGAGGCGGGCTCACCGGCGCGCTTGACCTTCTTCACCATGTGAATCTCCATGCCGCCGGTCGCGCCACGTTGCAGCAGCACTTCATCCATGAAGTTGCGGATCAGGAAGATGCCACGGCCGCTCGATTTCATGATGTTCTCGGGCGCCAATGGATCGGCGAGCTCCTCGGGGTCGAAGCCTTCACCCTCGTCGCAGACACGGATCAGGAGCTCATCGGGGTGGTGGGCCGGGACCGGGCTGAACTCCACGACCACCCGCTTCGACTGGTCGTTGCGGTTGCCGTGCTTGATGGCGTTGACGACCGATTCGCGCACCGCCACCCCCACCCAGTGCAGCTGATCGTCATCGAGGCCGCTCATGCGGCAGATGTAATCGCTGACCACCTGGACGAAGTCCACCATGTCGAAGGCGCTGCCGAACTCCAGACGAACGTTGTGCGAATGGGTCATGACGCCGGGGGTCCTAGTGACAATCGCGAACGCGTGCGGGCTACAGGCGTCAGCTAACGGCCGTGGCACACCTGGTGAGAAGCGCCGGTCGGCCGGGTGGAAGCGTGCGTCGGCTTGGTCATCCGTCCGGTTGGAGTGTAACGCCTGCGAGCAGTCGCCGACAACTAATCCCCCAAATCCCTTCCGGTATAGTGATGAGATGCGCGTCGCGCAGGAAACGGTCGTCAAGCCGGCTTCCGCCCTCCGCGGTGCGTTGCGCGTGCCGGGCGACAAGTCGATCTCTCACCGCTACGCCCTGCTCGCCGCGCTGGCCGACGGCGAGTCGACCATCGTCAACTATGCGACGGGCGCGGACTGCGCCTCCACGCTCGCGTGCCTCGCCGCGCTGGGGATCACGGTGACCCGTCGCCCGGAAAGCCACCCTGGCGGCACAACCCTACGCGTCCGCGGGCAAGGACTCCGTGGACTCTCGTCGCCGGCCGGGCCGCTCGATTGCGGCAATTCCGGGACGACGTTCAGGTTGCTAGCGGGTGTCGTGGCCGCCCACTCATTTGCCTCCACGCTCGTTGGCGATGCGTCGCTGTCCCGCCGGCCGATGCGTCGGGTCATCACGCCGCTGGCGCAAATGGGCGCCGGCATCGAGGCCGCACCCGGTGACCGGGCACCCTTGACCATCCGGGGCGGCGAGCTGGCGGGCATCAGCTTTTCGCCTGATGTGCCGAGCGCGCAAGTGAAGGGCGCCGTGCTCCTCGCCGGGCTGCAGGCGCGCGGCCGCACGACCATCACGGAACCTGGCCCCTCACGTGATCATACGGAGCGGGCGCTCGGCGCGTTCGGCGCCGAGGTCGCGATCGTCGATCGGCAGGTGGCGGTCGAGGGTGGGCAGCGTCTCACCGCCAAAACCTTGCACGTGCCCGGAGATATTTCCTCGGCCGCGTTTCTCCTGGCCGCCGCCGTCGGCCTGGCGGGCTCGTGCGTCACCGTCCACGACGTCGGCCTCAATCCGTCGCGGACTCACCTGCTCGACATGCTGCGGCGCTGGGGCGCGCGCATCGACGTCGACCTGCGGGACGAACGCGACGGCGAGCCATCGGGCGCGGTCACCGCCTGTGCCCGCCCACTCGGTTCCCTCGAGATCACGCCTGATGAAGTGCCGAACGTGATCGACGAGCTGCCAGTGCTTGCCGCGCTCGCCACCTTTGTCGGTGAGCTCCGGGTCACCGGCGCCGGCGAGCTTAGGGTCAAGGAGAGCGATCGCATCACGGCACTTGTCACAGGCCTGCGCGCCATGGGTGCCCACGCCGAGGAGCTCGCCGACGGATTTCACGTTCGCGGCGGGCGCCGGCTTGCCGGTGGTTGCGTCGACGCTCGACACGACCATCGACTGGCAATGGCCTTTGCCGTGGCGGCGCTCGGCGCCTCGGCCCCGACCCGGATCGACGGGGCCGACGCCGTTGCCGTGTCGTACCCGACATTCTTCGAGGATCTCGAGCGGCTGCGGGCGTGAAAGCGGACAAGGTCTATCTCGTAGGGTTCATGGGGGCCGGAAAGACCAGCGTGGCGCGGGCGCTGGGGCGCCGGCTCGACTGGAAAACGGAGGACATCGACGAGCGGATCGAGCGGCGCGAGCGGCGCGACATCCGCTCGATCTTCCGGCAGGAGGGGGAACCCTACTTCCGGGCGCTCGAGCGCAGCGAGATCATCGCCCTCCTGCCCGAGCGCGGCGTCGTCGTCGCCACCGGTGGAGGCACCTTCGCCGACCCGTCATCGCGGGAATTGATACTGCGCGACGGAGCCGTGGTGTGGCTCGATGCGTCGTTCCCCACGTTGCTCGAGCGCCTGCCCGTCGATGGACGCCGCCCGCTTGCCGCCGATCGCCTCGAGATGGAGCAGCTTTATAATCAGCGGCTTTCCGCCTACCGTTCCGCCCACCTGCGAATCGACACGGGACGCGGATCGGTCGAGCACGTCGTGGACCAGATCGCGGACTGGCTTGGTGCGTGATGCGGTATCTCGTCATCAGCGACATTCATGCAAATCTCGAGGCGCTCGACCAGGTGATGGCGCTGGCGGCGGACGTCTCCCACGAGCGCCTGATCGTCCTGGGCGATCTGGTTGGCTACGGCGCCGACCCGAACGGCGTCGTCGATCGCGTGCGTGCGCTCGCACCCGACGCGCTGATTCGGGGCAACCACGACAAGGTCGCGTCGGGCCTCGAAAGCCCCGAGGGGTTCAATGCCGTCGCACGCAGTGCCATTCGGTGGACCTACGACACGCTGACGCCGGCCAATCGCGAATGGCTCGCCGCGCTGCCAGCCGGCCCCGTCGACGTGGATACGGTGATGGAAATTTGCCACGGCACGCCGTACGACGAGGACGCCTACGTCTTCGACGACCTCGACGTGCTCCGCTCGCTGCACGCCGCCAGTCGCCGCTTGTGCCTGTACGGCCATACCCACGTTCAGGTCGGATTCGGTCTCGAGGGCGATCGGCTCGGGCTCCTCACCGACGACGAGACCCGGCCGCTGACGATGAGCCTGGTGGAAACGACTCGCTATCTCGTCAATCCCGGCTCGGTCGGCCAGCCGCGCGACGGCGACCCGCGCGCGGGCTTTGCGCTGGTTGATAGCGACCGGCAGGAGGTGACGATTTACCGTGTTCCCTACCCCGTCGAGCAGGCCCAAGCGCGGATTCTGGCGGAAGGGTTGCCAGAGGTGCTGGCGCACCGGCTCGGCCTCGGACGGTAAGACCTAAGATTGCTTCTTCTGCCTCTCTTCCCGTCTGCGTAACTCCGCCGCATAGGCGTCGCGGGCGGCGCGCCCCGCGAGGACCCAGCCGATCACCATTCCGATGAGGAGAATGGCTGGGATGTAGATGAAGTGCGCGGCCGTCAACCGCGCGTGCTCCGGTGCACGTCTGCTTCGAGCCGCTCGATCTCGGCCTGGGCGCGGCCGAGACGGCGCGAGAGCGAAATCAGATAGCCGAAGACGGCCAGCCAGGCGAACCCGTAGGCGGCGGCGACGAGCGGTTGGGCCGGCAACTGCTCGTCGGGCGGCACCTCTGACATCGGCACGAACTCGTCTTGCTGCTGTGGCTGTGGCGGCTGGGCCGCGACAGGATGCGCGAGCGTGAGCGCGGCGATTGTCGCCGTTGCCAGGAGAACGCGTTGGATCACGCACATGGTTTCACTCGTCCAGGGAAAGGTGGAGGTCGTCGATGCGCGCGCGCTGATCTTCGAGCCGCATGCGCAGCTTGAGCAGCAACACGTACAGGAGCAGGAACGCCGCGACGCAGAACCAAAACGGAATGCCCATCGACACGGGCAGCGTCGGCACTACATTCGTCGTCGGATGGATCGTACGCCAGTAGTTCACCGAGATGTAGATGAACGGTACGTTGGCCATGCCGAACATCGCGAGGCCGGCGGCCAGCTTGTCCGATCCAGGACCCCCGTACTGCCGCACCAGGAGATACGCCACCGACACCATCCAGCCCATGAGGCTCGACGTGAGCCGAACGTCCCACTGCCACCAGACGCCCCACGCCTTGCGCGCCCACAGTGGTCCGGTGACCCGCGTCAGGGCGCCAAACAGCAC
>JAIVJN010000339.1 GCA_020200025.1 Acidobacteriota bacterium
GCGGCCGCGCTCACGTTGGTGCCGGTGATCAGCCTGGCGGCGCGCTCGGCGCCCATCCCGGGCCCGGGACTCCTCCCCATCGCCGTCGTGGGCGCGACGGCGATGGCCGCCACCCTCCTCCTGATCCGACCGGCGTCCCCTCGCTCGGTGACGTCGGTCCTTGAGGCCGACGGCAGCCAGCTGGCCATCGCCGCAGCAGGGTTGCCTCTGGGCCTGGTCGCCCACCTGGCGTTCGATTTGCCGGCCCTTGACCCATCGGATGACCCGGTCGTGGTGGCCCTGTCCTGGGCCGTCCTGATCGTGTTCGTCGGGTTCGTGGGGGAGGTCGTCTTCCGCGCCGTCATCCAGACGGTGCTCTCCCAGGCCCTCGGCACGCGAGGCATCGTGGCCACCGCTGCGGTCGCCGCCAGCTTCGGCGCGAGCCTCGGTTCCCTCCAGTACGCCGCCGTGCTCGGGGTCAGCGGCGCCCTGTTCGGGTGGTGCCTCCACCGCACCGGCTCCATCCTGGGGACGTCGATCGCCAGCGGGATCATGCACGTGGGACTCTTCCTGCTTTGGCCGGCACTGAGATGAGCCCTGAGCACGAGCCCGCCCCCGAGCGGCTCGTCCTCGTGAGCGACCTCCATCTCGGCGCGGGCGACGAGCGCGACCCCTTCTGCCGTGACCGCCAGTTCGTCGCCTTCTGCCGCCACCTCGCCGGAACGCGACCCGTGGTCCCCGACGGGCGGCGATTCGCCGTGCTCGGGGACTTCCTGGAGCTCCTGGATACCACGGCGGGCGAAGAAGGGCGGCTCGCCAGCTCCGCGACGATCGCCCTCGCCCGCCTGGACCGCATCGTGCGCGCGCACCCCGCGGTCTTCGGGGCCATGGCAGATCTGGTGGACGCCGGGTGGGGCCTCGACGTGGTGGTCGGGAACCACGACGTCGAGCTGGTCCGGCCCGCGCTCCAGGAACGGATGACAAAGCTGCTGGATCGAGGCGCGGCCCATGGCGGGAGGGTGCGCTTCCACCCATGGGTGCTCCACGTCCCCGGCGTCCTCTACGCCGAGCACGGTCACCAGTACCACGACATCAACTGGTTCCCCGAGCTGGTTTGGGCCGCGGGCGAAGACGGCGGCGCGCCGATCGAGCACCCGCTCGCCGCTCACCTGGGCGGAGGGATGGCAGCGGGGGCGGTCGCCGTGGCCAGCCACTTCGCGCACCGGGTCCTCGGTGCCCGCGATCCCCGGCGCCGCCGCTACCGGGCGGAGGCGCTGGCGGCGCTCGCCGAGGAGGTCCCCCTCAGCGCCAACGCACTCCGCCGCATCGATCTCCTGCCCGCCGCTTCAACTGCCGCCATGGCCCTTCGGCTGGGACTGGAGTTCCCTCGGCGCTCGCACGGCCACGCCCCCTACCTATGGCGGGCGGCACGTCGGGTCGATGGTGTCCTGCAAGAGGAAGGTGCGGGCTGCTCCTTCTACGCCTTCGGCCACAGCCACATCGCCGAGAAGGGCCCCCTCGAGGGCGCCGACGGGCCGGTGTATGTCAATCCGGGCACGTGGAGCCGGGACGTGCGCGGCCCCCTCGGCCACGCCTCCGACGACGAGCAGTGCACCTTCGCGGTTATCGACTGCCCTGGGCGGGAGCGGGCGAGCGCCACGCTCCGCTCTTGGCGGCACGACGACGGTGCCGTGGCCGGTATCGACCGCTAAAGTTCCCGCCCGCGGCCGCCGATGATGTACAGATGGCGGCGCTTGGGAATGAACGGGCCATAATGTCATTTCGGCGGGCAGCAACTTCGGGGGTACGGCGGGCCGGCCTCGTGGCTGGCCTGCTCGGCCTCCTGACGCTCTCCGTGGTCGCTGCCGCACCCTCTGCCCCCGCCGCCCAGGTGGTGGACGTCGGAGGGCCCACCTACTACGTCGACAGCACCACCGGGAACGACGCCAATCCGGGCACCTCGTCGGCGACACCGTGGCGGACGCTGGAAATGATCGAGGCTGTCCCGCTCGCACCTGGCTCCAGCGTGCTCCTTCGGCGGGGCGGCAGCTGGGACGGCAGCCTGACCATGTTGAACAGTGGAGCTTCAGGGGCACCGATCGTGATCGCGTCATACGGGAGGGGCGAGCTCCCCCGCATCCACACTGAGGGCTGCCTCAACCTTCTGGGATCCCACATCGTCGTCCAGTCGGTGCACGTGGACTCCTGCCGGTGGTCGGGAATCGCCGTCTCGGGGCACGACAACGTAGTCCGGGACAGCGTTGCGACCGGGAACGTCGCCGGGGTCTACATTCGACCGGGAGCAACGCGGAGCCTGATCCTCGCCAACGAACTCCGGGACAACAACCGCATGTCGGTGGTGACCGCCTCGCCAACCGGCGACGACTCCGGGGCGTGGGGGGTGTTGCTTCGGGGCGACGACTCCGAGGTGGCCTACAACGTGATCACTGGGAGCGACGCCTTCTCCTACGATTGGGGGCGGGACGGGGCCGCCATCGAGGTCTACGGGGGCCGCGGCAACCGGGTACACCACAACCGCGCGCTCGAAAACAACATGTTCAGCGAACTCGGTGACGCCCGGTCGGCGAATAACGTCTTCTCCTACAACGTCGTGGTCTCCCAGCTCGAGCGTGGGGGCTTCCTCACCACGCGGGGCGCCAACAGCCGCTACGGGCCGGTGACGGGAACAGAGCTCTACAACAACTCGGTGCTACTGAAGGGCGCCCTCAGCGAGGGTATCGTCTGCCACGCTGGGTGCGGACCGGGAATTCTGCGCATGCGGAACAACGTGATCCAGGCGGTTCAGAAAGCCGGTTTCGCCGACGCGCCCTTCGAAGATGGCAATGGGATCTACTACGGCGGCCGTATCCAGTTCGTTCTGGGCCCCGGGAGCACGGTCGCCCCGCCGCAGTTCGTCGACCCGGCGACCGGCGACCTGCGCCTGCGCAGCTCGAGCCCCGGCATCGATAGAGGCGACCCGTCGGTCCCCCATTACGGGGTCGACTTCGACGGCAATCCGGTGCCGGCCGACGGCACGGGCGACGGCGTGCCCGTCATCGACGTGGGCGCATACGAGCTGAGCTGAGCCGTTCGCATGGTTCAGCGGGGCCAACGTCTCGCTGCACCGTGTTGCGGAGACGCACCGACCCGGCTCTCTTGATGGACGGTCGCCGGCGAGCGCGCACCACAGCGGCAGGACGGCCGGGACGAGGACACGTCGGCCGTCGCTGCGGTGGGGCCGGACGGCCTCGACCACCGCGCCGATCAGGGCCGCGTCGAACTGGTCCTCTCCGGCTTCTCGAGCCAGGCGGAGGCCCTTGGCCGCTTCGACATGGCGCCGAATGGTCTTGCGATCCAACCCCGACACCCGCTCGATCGCCCGCAGCTCCCGATTCATCGCGGAAGACCTGCAAAAGGCCCACGCCGTCAGCGGGGGGCGGCTGTGGTGTCGGCCGGCATCGGCGCGTTCACGCCGGGCGAGGCCACCAGAGGATCGACAATGTCGGCGCTGAGTGTGTGAACCCGGAAAAGGCTCCACGCGCCGGCCAAGTATTGGATTGCCACCCACGCCCACGCCATTCCCGCCAACCCGTAGGGCCGGGCTGCGAGCGCCGCACTGAGGACCGCGGCCAATCCAGTCAGCGCTCCCGTGAGAATCGCCTCGGGCAGTCTCCGTGTCGAGCGGCACATCGCGAAGTAGACCTGGACGAACGTCAGCGGCAGGAGCGCGAGAAGCAGGATGCGAAGCGGCGTCGATCCTTGCGCGGCGTACCTGTCACCGAGGACGCTGAGAAAGAGGTTGGCAAACAGCGCCAGACCGGCCGCTGCCGCCAATCCGAGCCCAAGCGCCGACCGGACACCCGACCGGACGGCGGTCGCCAACGATTCCGGATGATACGAGACCTCGGCGAAAAGGGCGATACCCATCGATATCGGGATGATGTACACCACCCAAGCCATCATCCAGATCGTGTACCAGAACGCATTCTGTGCCGGCGACAGGAGTTCGGTGACGACGATGGGGAGTATCAGCGCAGGTGCTCGCTCGGTGAGTGTGAGCGCGTGGTTGGGGAGACCGGTGCGGATCAGGCGCCCGCCGACCGTGCGGTCGATGCGGGGTGTAATGCGATAGCGAAGGGTCGAACTCCGCAGCTGAAGCCCGCCCAGAGCGCACGCGCTCACGCCCGCAACAACCCACAAGGAGAAGAGCTGGAGGGAGCTAGCGCCCTCCGTCGTGACGGCCAACACGATCAGGGCACTAGCTGCGACGCCGCCGAAGAGCACATTCCGGCTGAGTACCTGCACTCCCTGGCCCAAGGCCATGGACACCTGGTCCAAGACGATGTTCACGGTTCCAAGCACGCACATGGCCAGGAACAGGGCGATGTACGGGGCGGAGGCGGCGACCACGTCGAGGTCTGAGAACGCGACGGACGAGAAGAGTAGGAAGAGCCCACCGGCGACCAACGGTCCGAGAGTCGCGATCGTGATGGCCGTATCGAGCAGGACGGAGGGCCGGTCCTGATATCGAGGGAAGAGGCTGATGAAGGCGGAGCCACTCCCCATCGCCCCGAGTTGCGTGCAAAGCATCATGGCGGCGATCGCGCCCGCCGCCAGCCCCACTTGTGCCGGAGCGAAGAGACGGGCGGCGAGAGCCCAGAAGGCGAACCCCAGAGCCATAGAGGCGACGCGGCCGGTGATCATCCCCATGGAGCTGGCGAACATGGAGTGACGGCGCCCAAGCTCCAGCGGCGCCTTGTGCGTGCTCATCGTCGCCGGCCGGCAGAATCACCGTAGATCCGTCTCGTCACCGCAGCTCTCATGAGGGTGAGGAGCTCACGGCCTGGAGGGACCTCAAGCGGTGGCCGACAAGTTCGCGGACGATGGCCACGTAATTGAAGGCGACAAAGCAGACAAAGTACGGGATCCATCGTGGTTCTCCCCGCACGACGCTGAGACCGATTCCCCGTACGCCTCCTGCCAGAGGCAGCCCCAGCAGCCACACCCCCCTCCGGGGGTGCTTCGAGAACATCCGGGCGAGCCCGGCGCCGTCGGCGGCCCACTGCCTGCGCGCGAACGCGAAGCCGCTCTCGAACCGGTGGGTGACGATCGTCCGCGTCGATACGCCGATCTTCGCCCCCGCCTGCTCGAGGCGCCAACGCATCTCGATGTCCTCACCGGACACGAAGCGCTCATCGAACCCGTGCTCCAAGAGGAACTGACGCTCGAAGATGGTGGCGACCAGACCGAACCAGTGCTTGCTGCGACCCCAGCGGTGGTGCGTGGCGAGGGCGTTTCCCCAGTAACCCGACTCTCCTACGCTGTGGAGCCCAGCCTGCAGCGCCGTGTATCCCTCGGAAACGAACTCCTCGAAGAGCCGTGCGAGCGCTCCGTCCGGCAGCACGACGTCAGCATCGATGAGCACAACCCACGGACAGGTCGCCGCTTCCGCTCCGAGCAGCCGGGCGACAGGTAGCCCTCGGCCGTCGTCGGAGAGGATGCGGGTCGTGTACCGACGTGCGATCTGCAACGTCGCATCCGTCGACCTTCCATCCACGACGATGATCTCCCGCGGCTGGGAGCGGGAGATCGACTCCAGGCATCGTTCGAGGAGGTTCTTGGCGTTGCGTACCGGGACGACGACGGAGATGTCCAGCATGGACGCCACCTCCCCACTCCGAGGGGTTGGCCTAGCCGATGCCAGAGTCTGCCAGAGCCTTCTTGAGGTGGTCGACGATGACGTCGGACGCCTGGTCGGCCGGAAAGCCCACCGGAACTCGCAGGAGGAACGTCGGTTTGCCCTCGATCGCCTT
>JAIVJN010000340.1 GCA_020200025.1 Acidobacteriota bacterium
GTGTTGCAACGTGAGGTCGAGATGGCCCTGGCCAGTGTCGACGTGCTGGCACTGCCGTCGCTGGCGATTCCCGCGCCGATCATCGGCGAGACGAGTGTGACGGTGAAGGGCGGCGAGCGCGAGCCGGTTCGCGGCATCATGTTGCGCTGCACGCAGCTCTTCAATTTGACCGGTCACCCCGCAGTCTCGTTGCCGTGCGGCCGCACGGCAGACGGATGGCCCGTTGGCCTGCAACTGGTCGGACGACTGGGCGGAACCGCCGCCCTGTTGCGCGCCGCGCGCGCGGTCGAAGGCATCCTCGGCGTAGCGGAATGATTGCGCGCCTCTTTCACCGCTGGGAACAACGGCTCGCGGACGTCAGCCGCGAGGCGCGGGTGGTGCGCCCGTTCGAATGGGGGACCGAGTGGATTCCGCGGAATGGGCATGCCTCGGAGGGGCCGCCGGACACCATCGTGCGCGAATGGGTAAACGGCGTCATGCTCGATACGGATGCGTTCTTCACACCGCCGCCTACGAACGACTACACGCTGTCTCCAACGACGTCGTCAGGCGCCGCGGACGGCGACCACGCGAGTGTGCTGACGTTTCCGAGCGCGCTCCTCACACCGCACCGGGAGAACAACGTCGTTCACGCGCGCTATTTTCGCGCGCGCCGCGGCGACAGCACCGCCACGAGCCACGGCGCACGAGCACGCCGAGCCGTCGTCGTGTTGCCGCAGTGGAACTCTGACGCGCAAAGCCACATCGGGCTATCGAAGCTTCTCGCCAGGCTCGGCATCAGCGCTCTACGGATCTCGCTGCCCTATCACGACCAACGGATGCCGCCGGAGCTGACGCGTGCGGACTACATCGTGAGCGCCAACGTCGCGCGCACGATACAAGTGTGCCGCCAGGCGGTGCTCGACGTTCGACGTGCGCTGTGGTGGCTGCACGATCAGGGCTACGAACGGCTCGGCCTCTTGGGCACCAGCCTCGGATCGTGCCTCGCCATGCTGACGAGCGCACACGAGCCGCTCGTAGGTGCTCAAGCACTGAACCACGTCTCGCCGTTCTTTGCCGACGTCGTGTGGCGCGGCCTCTCGACCGCCCACGTGCGCGCCAGTCTCGACTCGCATCTGGATCTCGAGCGACTGCGCGATCTGTGGCGCCCGATCAGCCCGTGGTCGTACATCGATCGCGTGCGCGGCAAGCGCACGTTGCTCGTCTACGCCAAGTACGACCTTACGTTTCCTGTCGATCTTTCGCGTGTGCTCGTCGACGAGTTTCGCCGCCGCCGAGTCGAGGCAGAGGTGGCCGTGCTGCCCTGCGGCCATTACACGACCGGCGCCGCACCGTTCAAATTTCTGGACGGCTACTACTTGGCACGGTTTCTGTCAAAGAACCTGTAGCGGCGCTTCGCTTCGCGCCTCGCGGTAGGAATAGATGCCTCGTCAGTTCCTCCGAACTACACATGCGGTTCGTCCGTCAAAGGTAGGGAGGTGGGATGCTATGATCCCGCCGGGGCCCGTTTCATGGCCACCAGTCCGTCCCATATCCGCGCCATCGGCAGCCTGAGCTTCAGCCTGGTGGGGATCGTCGGCATTCTCGCCGCGATCATCGCCAGCGCGACGATCTGGTTGGTCCTCACCGATCCTGTCACCGTGGCCGAGTCGATCGACACTGGCGAGGTGTCGCCGCTGGTGACCTCGCTCGCCAACGTCATCTACGACGCGCTGGTCGGGTTGCTCAAATATCTCTGAGGCGGCGCCGGTCCGCCAAGTGCGAAGCGCGCAGGCGAAGCGGCGAGGCCTCAGGAAACGTCCAACACAATTTTCCCGAAGTGCTCGTGACCTTCCAGCCGGCGATGCGCCTCGGCCGCTTCCGCCAATGGGAACGTACGGTCGATCACCGGACGAAGCTGACCGGAAAAAAAGAACTGCGCGGCGCGGAGGAGCTCGGCCTTGGTGCCCATGTAGGAGCCAAGCAGCGAATACTGACGGCTGAACAGGAACCGGAGATCGAGCCGTGCCTCATGACCGGTGGTCGCGCCGCACGTGACGAGGCGGCCACCACGAGCCAGGCAGCGGACGCTGCGCTCCCAGGTCGCTTGCCCGACGTGCTCGACGACGACGTCGACACCGCGGCCGCTCGTGAACCGCTGAATGGCGCCCGGCAGATCCTGCGCGTAGTGATCGATTGCCTCGTAGGCGCCAAGCTGTCGTGCCTGCGCCAGCTTCTCTGCACTGCCTGCGGTGGCGAACACGCGGGCGCCGTAGAGCCACGCAATCTGAATGGCTGCCTGCCCGACGCCGCTGCCGGCGCCGAGCACGAGCACGTCCTCGCCAGCCTTGAGTGCCGCGCGGGTGATGAGCATATGCCACGCCGTGAGAAAGGTGAGCGGAAAAGCCGCCGCTTCGAGAAAGCCGATGGTGTCGGGTAGCGGCACGAGATTCTGCAGCGGCACGCGAATGAGCTCCGCGTAGCCGCCGTCGCGCCGATACCCGAGCACGTCGTAATCGGGACATTCGTTGTCGCGTCCACCTAAACAAGCCACGCAACGCCCGCACGAGAGCCCCGGCTGCAGCAGCACGCGCCGGCCCGCACCGAACTCCGGGTCCTCGCACGCCACGATCTCTCCGGCCACGTCCGCACCGGAGATGTGCGGCAGCGGGATCGGCACCCGATCGATGCCGCGCCGTTGAAAGAGATCGAGATGGTTGAGGGCGCACGCCCGCACCCGCACCACTGCCTCGCCCGCACGTGCAAGCGGATCGGGTGCCTCCTCGTACACGAGGACTTCCGGTCCGCCGTGACGATGAAAGCGCACGGCCTTCATATCAGCACGTGCGGGCTGCCAAGCGATAATGTGTCGAGCTCGGCGGCCACCCGCTCCACGTCGCCGACGATGACGACGGCCAGGCGTTTGGGGTCGAGGTACTGGTGCGACACGCGATGGAGATCCTCTTTCGTCACCGCGCCGACGCGGGACACGAACTCCTCGAAATACGTGTCGGGTAGCTCGTGCAGCGCCAACTGCGCGACCGCGCGTGCCACCTGCTGCATCGTCTCGAACCCCCTTGCGTACCCGCGCGTCAGCGACGCCTGCGCCAGCGAGCGCTCGTCGTCGGTGGGCGGCCGCGAGCCGCGGATGCCGTCGATCTCCCCGAGCGACTCGCGGATGGCTGGCACGGTGACCTCGGTTTGCACGCTGGTCTGAAGGACGAAGGGTCCCGCTCCGCGCCGAAGATCGAAGCTCGTGCGCACGCCGTAGGTGTACCCCTTCTGCTCGCGCAGGTTCAGGTTGACGCGGCTGACGAACTGTCCACCGAGAATGGCGTTGAGCACGAGCAGCACATGAAAATCCGGCGTGTTGCATGAGGCGCACACGTGGCCAATTCTCAGCTCCGACTGGGTCGCGGCCGGGCGCCGAATGACGCCGAGCCGGGCGGGCGCCGTCTCGGGCGGTGCTTTCATCCCGGCCTCGCGATCGATTGACCAGTCGTCGGCCGGCGTGTGCCAATCGGCAAAGGCCGCGGCGGCACCGTCGATCAGCGCGTCCTCTGCGAAGTCGCCAGCCACAACCAACGTCGCGCCATCGGGCCTGAACAGTCCGCGATAGAACGTCCGCACGTCGTCGAGCCGACAGGCGCGAAGCGCCTCCTCGGTGCCGATGCTCAAGTGACCGTACGGATGGCGGCCGTAGAGAAACTGTGCGAAGGCCCGCTCGGCGAGCGCCGGCGGATGATCGCGAAGCTGTTTGAGCCGTTCGAGTCGCAGCGTACGAACGCGGTCGAAGTCACCTTCCGCCAGCGTGGGGCGCGTTGCGAGCCGCGCCAGCAGCTCGAGACCTTGAGGTAGAAACCGCCCCAGCATCGTCAACGTCAGCAGCACCGCGTCGTGGCCGACATCGAGATCGAGCTCGCCGCCGATGCGTGCGACCGCGTCGGCGATGGCGAGGGCATCGTCGCCATCAGCGCCCTCGTCGAGCAGATCGCCGGTGAGCGCGGTCAGCCCTGGCAGGTCGGCGGGATCGGCGGCCGACCCGCCGCGCACGAGCAGCGAGGCAGAGACGAGCGGCACGGTGCGATGGGCGACGGCCCGGATCTCGAGGCCGTTCGACAGGGTTCGCCGATCGATGCGCGGAAAGTGGAGCGGACGGTCGGCGTCGACGGCCGGCAGCCGCAGACGATCCACGGCCGTCACGGCACACTCACGCCGGCCGCGCCGGCGAGCGCCAGCTCTCCACGGCCCTGCGGAACAACGCACAGCGAGACGTATGGCCGATCCACGAGCCATGTGCGCACCGCGCGAGCGATGCGATCTGATGAGGCCGCCTCGTAGCGTGCGCGGTCGCCGGCAAAGAATCCGGGGTCGCCGCGAAACACGTTGTAGGCGTTCAACTGATCCGACTTTCCGCCGAAGCCGCCAATCGTCTGCAGCCGATACACGAACTGCGCTTCCGTCTGTGCCTGTCCCCGCGCCAGCTCCGATTCGTCGGGACCCGAGCTCGACAGCTCGCGGACCGCGTCGATCACCACGGTATGAATGTCCTCGAGGGCCACACCGGGCACTCCCGTGACCGCGATCTGAAAGACGCCGTCCATCTCACGCGAGTGCTGATAGGCCGAAACATCGGCCGCCATGCGTCGCTCGAAGACGAGCGTGCGATAGAGCCGCGACGTCTTGCCATGGGCGAGGACGTCGGCGACAAGGTCGAGCTCCGCGTCGCCGTCGCCGTACATTGCAGGCGAATGCCAGTTCAGATACAGGCGCGGGAGCTCGACTCGGTCTTCCATCACGAGTCGTTTTTCAGCGTCGAGGCGAGCACTGCCCGCCGGGCGAGTGCGCTCGGAGCCGCGCGCGATCTCGACGAAGTAGCGGTGTGCGAGATCGAACGCGCGCGCCTCCTCGACGTCGCCGGCGATGCACAACGATGCGTTGGCCGGGTGGTAATAGGCCCGGAAAAAGTCCTTCGCCTCGTCGAGTGTCGCGGCGCGCAAATCGTCGGGCCAGCCGATGGTCGGCCAATGATAGGGGTGATCGGGCGGATAGAGGGCGGTGGCCAACGCCAACCCGGCCAGTCCGTACGGACGGTTCTCGTAATTCTGGCGGCGCTCGTTGAGCACCACATCGCGTTGGTTCTGGAACTTCTCGGCCGTGAGCGCCGGTAGCAGGTAGCCCATGCGATCCGATTCCATCCACAGCGCGAGCTCGAGCGCACCGCTCGGCACCACTTCCCAGTAATTGGTCCGGTCACCGCTCGTCGAGCCGTTGACCAGACCACCGGCGCGCTGCAGCGGCTCGAAGTAGCCGCGATCGTGATGCGCCGATCCCTCGAACATCAGGTGCTCGAAGAGATGAGCGAATCCCGTCCGGTCTGGCCGCTCGTTCTTCGATCCGACGTGATACCAGAGGTTGATCGCCACCATCGGCAGATGGCGATCCTCGTGGACGATGACATCGAGCCCGTTGGCGAGTGTCTGCTTGGTGTACGGTATTTCCATCCGTGACGCGACCAGTCGTCGATCCTATCGTGAAGGGGCGCGCCGGTAAACCTTTGCAGGCCTGGCGCACGCTCGGTTGGCTCGCGCTGGCTCAGTTTTTCGGGATGACGCTGTGGTTCTCCGCCACCGCCGTCACCCCGTCCCTCGCCGCCGAGTTCGGCATGTCACCCACCGAAGCGGCCTGGTTGACGATGGCGGTTCAGGTGGGGTTTGTGATCGGCACGCTGAGCAGCGCGCTCATCAACCTGGCCGATGTCCTGCACGCGCGCGTGCTGCTCTTCCTCGGTTGTCTCACCGGCGCGATTGTCAACGCGTCGCTGCTGCTCGCGCCAGGATCGGGAAGCGTGATCGCGCTTCGTGTGCTCACCGGCGTGGCGCTGGCCTGTGTCTACCCACCCGGCATGAAGCTGGCCGCCGGCTGGTTCCGCGAGCGCCGCGGTTTGGCGTTGGGCATCCTGATCGGTGCGCTGACGCTCGGCAAGGCGTTCCCGCATCTGCTCAGGGCAATCTACGGTGAGGACTGGCGCGGTCCGATGCTGTTCACCTCGGCCCTCGCCGCTGTTGGCGGCACAGTGGCCCTGGTCACCGTCCGCGACGGCCCCTACGTCACGGCCACGGCCCCCTTCGATCCGCGCGCGATCTGGCGCATCTTACAGAGCCGCGGTGCCCGCCGTGCCACGTTCGGTTATCTGGGCCACATGTGGGAGCTCTACGCCATGTGGACATGGATTGCCGTTCTGGCGACCGCAAGCTTCACCGCGGCCGGCGTGGCGAGCGCGTCAGCGAGGGGTTCCCTCGCCGCCTTCGTGGCGATTGGCAGCGGCACGGCGGGGTGCGTGGTGGCGGGATGGTTTGCCGACCGGCTCGGGCGCGCGCGTGTGGCGATGTGGGCGATGTGGACAAGCGCGGCTTGCGCTGCGCTCACCATCGTCGCCTTCGGCCGGCATCCTGGGTGGTTCTTTCTGCTCGCGGCGATTTGGGGCTTCGCGGTCGTTGCCGACTCCGCGCAGTTCTCCGCGCTGGTGAGCGAGCATGCCCCACCCGATCACATCGGCACGGCGCTCACTCTGCAGACCTGCCTGGGTTTTCTGCTGACACTCGTGACCATCGAGCTGCTGCCGCGGCTCGCCGGCGTCGTCGGGTGGCAGTACGCGGCGCTGCTTCTAGTGCCGGGACCGTTGTTGGGAATCGTCGCGATTCGCAGGATGCCTCGAATGCGCGAATGAGGGACAACACGAAGGGCACGAAGAACACGAAGGGAGCTCAAGATCAGCTCGTCTTCATCCAGTTCATCTTCGTGACCTTCGTGTCGTCTTGCTTCCGCGTGAGTCCGGCACTACTTCTTGAATACGCCGCACGTGGGCATGGCGGCGCCGTAGTAAGGATTCTTGATCTCCTTCTCGGTCTGCAGCCACGGCTTCTCGGCCATCGGGCAATAGGCGATGCGGAGATCGGCCGGCAGATCTACTTTGGCTTTCGCGGCGTACTCGACGATGGCGGCGCTCAGCTCGCCGAAGGCGCCGCGCGCGTCGCCGATCGTCTTCGCGGTTTTCAGCTTCACGGCGCTGCTCGTCACGGTCGAGGCATCGGCGCCGAGTGGAGCCGCGGCCGCTTCGATCGCCTTGGCGGCGTCGGCGACGCCGTCCGTCTTGTCGGCGGCCAGTGCCGTCTGAATCCTGAGATAGGGATCCACCAGCGACTTCGGCAAGTCAGCCGCGAGAGCAGCGGTCGCCGTCAACAGGCTCACCGCGATGGTCCACACTATTCGCTTCACTGAATGCATCTCCGCTCCTCTTGTAGATCGGTAACGGTCCCCCCCGCGCTCCGCCAGCTGCTCGCCTCCGCCGTAGCCAAAAATGTGGCTCTCGTGCTGGCAGTTCGTGCACGCGTAGTAACTCATGTTCTCGACGATCCCGAGCGGTGGGATGTTGAGCTTTTGATACATCCGCACGGCGCGGCGAGTGTCCGCCAACGACACCTGTTGCGGCGTCGTCACGACGACCGCTCCGGCAACAGGCACCGTCTGGCTCAAGCTGAGCGCGACGTCCCCGGTACCGGGAGGCATGTCGACGATGAGGTAATCGAGATCGCGCCACCCGACGTCGCGAAAAAACTGTTGCACGGCGCCGTGGAGCATCGGACCCCGCCAAATGACCGGCGTCTCATCGGTGGTCATGAAGCCCATCGAGACGATCTGGATGCCGTATTTCTCAGCGGGTACGATCCGCTTTCCGTCGCTCTGCAGCTCCGCTTGGAGGCCAAGCATGATGGGGACGTTCGGGCCGTACATGTCGCCATCGAGGATGCCGACTTTGCTGCCCGCTTTTGCCAGAGCCACCGCCAGATTGACGGCGACGGTCGTTTTGCCCACCCCGCCCTTGCCGGCGCCGACGGCGATGACGTTCTTCACACCCGGGAGCGGTGGGCGGCCGTGCTCGGGAGCCGTGGCTGAGCGCACCGAGGCGGTCATCGTGACATCGACCTGCGACACACCCAATGCCGCCACCACGGCACGAGCCTGCTCTTGAAGCCGATCCTTGACCGGGCAGGCTGGCGTGGTGAGCTCGATGGTAAATGCCACGCCGTGATCGTCAATCTGCAGGTTCTTCACAAAGCCGAGTGTGACGATGTCCTTGCGCAGATCGGGGTCCACGACCGCGCGCAGGGCGGCCAGGACCGTTTCAGCAGAGAGAGTGGGGGCAGGCATCTGAGCAGTAACCCGAAGTCAGGAGTCAGAAGGCAGCAGGTCGGGCTCGGACCTTCATCGAGCCTGTTCACGTCAGCTTATCGCATTGTCGGGGGTGACAAAGATCTCCGTTTGCGTGTAGACTCGCCGGCCAACAGCTCTTCCTTCGTCCTCAATACCCCGCGGCCGACGTGGCCGCGCCGGCTGAATGCCGTCGCCACGTCCGCACGGGCTGTCAAAGGAGACGTGTCCGATGGCCGATGGTATGCCCACGAGCGGCGCTCCCTCGAGCAACCGCAACGTCATGATCGTCCTTTCCTATCTGTGGCTCCTGGCTCTGGTGCCACTAGTCGTGGAGAAGGAGGACCGCGAGGTGCAGTGGCATGCCAAGCACGGTCTCGTGTTGCTCATCGCAGAAGTGGTTCTCTGGGTGCTGGTCACGATCATTCAGATGGTCGTCGGCATGATGCTCGGCTGCATCGTTGGGGTGATGGGCCTCGTCCTGTGGGTCGGTATCCTGATCGTGCACATCATGGCCATCGTCAAAGGCATCAATGGGCAGCGGCTGATCATTCCCGGGATCAGCGAATACGCCAGTCGGTTCTGAGAAGGGGCGGGGCAAGGCAGGCGGCCGGCTCGACTCGACTCGTGAAGCGTCGCCTTTTCGTGTGTGTCGTGGTCGTCGGATTGGTGTTGGCCGCCGACGCGCGCCTGCCGGCGGCCGAACGTCCCTCTACCCATTTCGCGCTCGCGAGTATTCACCTGTACCAGCAGACGCTGTCGCGGCTCTATGCGCGCGCAGGCGTGCAGTGTCGGTTCACACCGACATGCAGTCACTTTGCGGAGGCGTCTGTCGGCGGGTTGGGCGTCTGGCGCGGAGGCTGGCTGGCGGCGAAACGTGTGCTCAGGTGCGGGCCGTGGACGCCGGCGGGTACGGTGGACCCGCCGCCGGGGCCGGCTCGAACAATCGTCGACCGTCTTCGGTAAGGAGCGCCCAGCACGCGTATGCGCCCAGTGCGGTGCCGAACGGCAAGAGCACCAAGTTCACGATGGCCAAGGCGAGGGCGCCGAGGCGAGCACCTGGACGATAGCGCCGCAGCCACGATCCGACCCAGACGTGGAGCGCGCCCCACAACAGCGCGAGGGCGGCGAGGCCGCTGAGCGTCAGGGCCGTGATGCCCGCAGCCAGATCCGATCGAGGTCGAAGCGGCCCGACTTGACCCGCGATCGCCCACGCGCCCGCGGCGAGCGCAAACCCGGCGACAGCAACGATGATGAAGATGGCGCCCCACGCGAGGTAGAGCAGGGCAAGGAAATCGACGTGGCGCCTCACGTTGGGGTGATCACATCACCGCCACGCGCACTTCGACGCGCGTGCGCGGGCCGGAAAGCGGCGTGACGCTGAAATTGAAGCGATCGCCGTCAGCGACCCCCGCAGGAACCGAGACCGTCAGCCATTGGCGGTGGAGGGCGTGCCCCGTCCCGGCGCAGCGGCTGCACGTTTCGCTCCACACCTCGCCGCGCCCGCCGCAGCCGCGACACGTCGATCGCACCGGCACTTCGAGCGGCACCGCAGCGCCGGCGCCCGCCTGGCGAGGCGACAAAGTGATATCCGCCCGCAGGCAATCATCACCGGGCTCGGACTCGAGAAACGCATGGCGCATCCGTTCGACAGCACTCACCACCGACGGAAAATCGATCGCGACTTCGTCGGCGAACGATCGGTCGATGGCGCCGTCGAACGTGGAGGTCCGTTCGACCGCAATGTGCGCATCATCGAGTCGCCAGCGTTGGCTCACAGTGCTCGTACGATAGGAGCCGCCACGACCATTGTCAAGAAGCTCGCGCGCTGTCGACCGATATAATTAGCGCCGATACATCCGTCGAGGGCTTGGCGGTCGCGGGCGTCCGCGACGCAAGGCGATGCGTGATGACCCGAGAATGCCCACTCTGCGCAGAGCGGATGCGCCTCGAGACCCGAGCGACGATCACACGTGTGCCCGGAACGTCACAGGAAATTCGCACGATGATTCGTGAATGGATCTGCGGGGAGTGTGACTACTTCGAGGAGGTGGAGGACCTCCGCGCAGTAGTGGAAGAGTGAGTCGAGCGCGCTAGCGGGCGCCCAGCGTCAGGAGCACCTCGCGCCGTAGGGTATCCTCGACCTCCTCGAAATCGAGCGCCGTCTCGCACTCGTCGCACAGCACTTCAAGCACCGCCGGGCGACTCTCCTCGGACACTTCCACCCGGCCGTCATCCAACTGCACGACATGCATCTGCAACGTCTTGACCAGGAAATTGCGGGCATTCCCGCAGCTCGGACACGTCAACGCCACGCTGTCGGCTCCTCTCGGGCGGCGCCACTGGCAAAAACCAGGCCAGCGGACGAACACCTCAATCTGGCATTGTATGAGATGGCTGCGGCACGCGCAATGCGGAAAGCGCGCGGCTGCAGTATTTCTCAGACCGGCGCGATGGCCAATCTGAGCTCAGTCCTCCCAACCCGACTCGTCCGGTGAGCCCAACCCGATGACGCGGCCAGCGCGGTGATGGCGGTGGAGACAGTGGGGACCACGCGCTTCGAGCGCGACGACTCCGATCTCGCCCGGTTTTGCCCGGTATACGCCGGCGACGCAGCCACAAGGCAGCGACTGCAGCGCATCGAGAGCGTAGTGTCGCTTGGCGTGATTGCTGGTTGCGCTGCTTGAATGCATGCCGCCTCCCCCACGGGCGCTGGTATTGACCGTTATACGGCGGGCAACGAAGATTTATTACTCGGTGGATGGCCGTATAGCGGTCGAGGCGCGCGCAGCGCGCCGAACGAAAAGGCTCAGGAGACCCTTGGTTAGTTAGACGCCGAGAGGACGCGAAAGTTGCTGTGCCGCATAGATGAGCCGTCCCTCCACCTCGACACCTGCAAAGATCGACCGCGCCGCATCGACGTACCAGCCAAGCTGCATCTCATGGACGCCCGCGGGGCCGCCGGTCTTCACCTCGATCACCACCACCCGCGTCGGCGTGACGACCAGGCAATCGATGATGCCGCGCATCAGGGTGCCATCAGCGAGACGTAGGGAGAACGCCACTTCATGCAGCACGCGCCCGAGCCCGACGAGGGCGCGTACATCATCTCGATCGAGCAGCTCGGCGTAGATCGCCGCTGCTCGATCGGTCACCTGCGATTCGTCGAACACCATCGCGCGCTCCTCGTCGGTGAGCAGCGCGCCCAGCGCCGGCGCGACCTCCGCACGCGAGATCGGCGCGTCGAAGCCGATTCGCGCGGCGAGCGCACGGTGCACGAGCGTGCCGACCAGCGGTGTGCTCGAACCGTCGGGCAAGCCCTGCGCTCCTGTTTCTTCGCCACCGCACGGCAGCTCAGTTGGTTCGGTGAGCGCTCCGGTGGACCGCGCTGCTGGGTTGATCTGGAGGCCGCCGGGCAAAGGGGCAGCGTTCGGTGCTTCAGGAAAAGCCGTCGCGGGCTCGGCGCTCACTTCCGAGACCGTGTGGCGCCTTGCCGTTGGCCGGACGGCAAGGGGCTCGAAGCGATCGTCGCGCGGCGCCTCGACGACCACGGGCGCCACCACCCGCGGGTCCCCCTGGCTCGGCTTCAGAACCTTGAAGACATGCGATGTCGATGACGGCTGCCACGTGATCGCCTCGCTCTGGCCATCCTGGCCGGCGTATGCGACAAGCGCCGTCAACGATTCCGGAAGCATTCGTCCCAACGAGCCGCGGGCCGCGATGAACCGCCCATCCTTGCCGAGCGTCGTGGCGAGGTACAACCGATCGCGGGCGCGAGTCATGGCCACGTAGATCAGGCGCTTGCTCTCTTCGGCTTCGCGTGCCTCTTCATGGCGATCGACGTCGCTCTCGTAGTCGCCGATGGCCACGTCCACCTCGTCGGCGCTCGCGTCGAGCGACACACGTACCGGATCGCGGGAACCGCCACTGCCTTTGCTCAAATTGACGATGAAGACCACGGGAAACTCCAGGCCCTTGGCGGCGTGCACGGTCATCAGACTCACAGCGTCGACGGCATCCACAATGGCGTTCGATTCGTCGCCGCCCGCGCCCATCTGCGAGAAGTACTCGACCAGACGCGTGATGGTGGCATAGCCGCGATTCTGGATGCGTCTGACCAGGCCTCGGATCTTCTTGAGGTTCTCGTGTGCTTGCTGCGCTCCCGGGCCGCGTGTCTCGATGGCGTAGGCCGACTCGGCGACGACATGATCGAGGAGCTCGGCCGGCGGGACCCGATCCACGAGCGACAGCCATCCAACTGCCGACGCGCGGGCCAACTCGAGACGCAGACGATCGTCTGCGCCGAGTCGATCCATGGGCGACGGGACACCATCGTCCGTGAGTGCGGTCGAGAGGGCCGGGGCCAGGGTCTTCAGTGCCTCGTCGGACAGGCGAACGAACCGCGATCGCAGAAAGGCCGCGGCGCGCAAGTTGGACTCGGGCGCGGCAAGCCAGGCCAGCAGCGCGAGCACGTCCTTGATCTCGTCCGCGTCGAAAAAGCCCAGGCCTTTGTAGACGTAAAAGGGAATGCCGCGCCGTTGCAACGCGGCTTCGAAGATGCGGTGGCTCTCGCGGGTCCTGAAGAGCAGGGCGATATCGCCGGGCCTCCCGTTCGTCATAGCGGAACGCGTCTGGCCTCTCCTGCTTGTCGACGAGGCCAAACACGTCGTTGACCAAGCCAAGAATCTCGGGAACCGAGCGGAAGCTGCGAGTGATGGCCTGACGGACGCCGTTCATCGGCCGCAGGGCCTCGATGTAGCGTGCCGCCGAATCGAGCACCGAGACCTCGGCGTCGCGGAAACCGTAGATCGACTGTTTGCGATCGCCGACGATGAAGATGGACGGCGACAGATCGCGCTCGCTCAGCCCCTCTCCTTCGCCCCAGGCGCGCACGAGCAGCTCGACCAGCTCCCACTGCGCACGGCTCGTGTCCTGGAACTCGTCGACGAGCACGTGCTGATAGCGACTCTCGAGGCGGAAGCGGCTGCGCGAGAACTCCTCCATCTGACGCAGAAGCGCCAATGTGCGCAGCAGCACCTCGGAGAAGTCCAAGACGTTTTCCTTCTGCAGCGTGCGGCGATACTCGTCCAGGGTCATGGCGAGCAGACGACGCACGCCGCGGGCGAGCACGAGGTTTACATCCGCCTGATAACCGCGAATGGCCTCGGCGGCATACGGTCCGAGCGACAATACCGCCGCCTTGTGCTTGTCGTAGTCGGCACGCGAACGAAACTCGTCGATCCGATATTCGAGCTTTTTCCGTGGCTCCCGCCTCTGGGTCAGCAGATGCGCGCACATACGCTCGATCAGCACTTGTATCTCGTTGGCTGGCAGGCTGGCGACGCCGGCAAGCCTCCGCAGATCCTGCGCCAGCAGCTCGAAGTCGGGGTGCGCCGGACCAGTGGCGAGAAATCCGGGGAGACCACCCGGTTGCGTGGCGAATGCCGCCCGCAGGCGGGCCATGAATCGGTTGCAGGCCTGGTCGGTCGTCAAATCCGCGCGCTGGACGAACCGGTCGAGCGCATCCCACGCGACAATCCGCCGGTCGACCAACCGAGCCAGGCCTTGGCGCAGGCGAAACTCACCGAGACCCGCGAACAGGAGCGCGACGTCGGGATCATCGATGGCCAGTCGACGGCCTCGGTTGAGCGCGCGGTCCAGCGACTCGTCAACGAGCCGCGGCGTCTCGGTCTCGTCTGCCAGCTCGAATCCGGGATCCACATCGGCCTCGAGCGGGAACTCGCGGAGGACCGCCAGACAGAAAGCATCGATCGTCGAGATGGAAATCTCGCTGCCGCGATCGCGCAGATCGCGCCAGACCTCGGCCGGGAGCGCGCCGTCCCGATGCCGGCGCGCCAGCTCGTCGAGAATGCGCTGGCGCATCTCGGCGGCCGCCTTACGGGTGAATGTGATGGCGAGGATGTTGCGCGGCGCCACGCCCGCCGCGAGCAACGCAACATAGCGGTCGACCAGCACACGCGTTTTGCCCGTGCCCGCCGACGCCTCGAGCGCAACGTTGCGCGAGGGATCCACCGCAAGGCGGCGGGCCACGAGGTCGCGCCTGCTTGGCGACTCGTCCGGCTCTTCGAAACGGAGCCGCTGCTGGCCCTTATCCACCGGCGGGCTCGACCCAATCGAGGCGGCACACCGCCGAGTAGGGACAGACGCTGCACAGCGACTTGCGTGCCGGGCGCGGAGGAAACGTGCCCGCCGCGATATCGTCGAGCGTCGTGAGCAGGCGCTCCTCGGCGGCGTCGATCAATTCGTCCAGCGTTGTTCCTCGCACGCGCAGGGGAACCACCGCTCGTTGGCCTTCGAAGGAGAGATAAAGCGCTTCGCCGAGCTGCCAGGCACGGCCCTGGTGTCCGGCCAGCCGGTCGCGACTGCACAGGCTGTAGATGGGAAGCTGAAGCGCCTGCTTGACGTCCGGGGTGAGCTTTGATTTGTAGTCGATGACTCGCATCGTGCCGTCCGCGAGCAAGTCGATGCGGTCGGCAATCGCGCTCAGCGTGACGGTTTGCGTGCGATCGTCCGCCCCGCGAAACGTGAAGTCGCCCTGCAGAGGGAACTCGAGCAGACGCTCCGTGACCTCGACGGTGCGTTCCGCTTCCATGGCCAGCACACGATGCGCGATGCCTGCCGAGACAGCGGAACCCAAAAGACGTGCTCGTTCGAGCGCCGCCTCCGCTGGGGGCAACGCGCTGAGCGCGTCCTCGCAAAGCTCCTCGAAGAGCGCCCGGGCGGATGCGAGCGTCGTGGGTGTCACGCGCCCGTGCCCGCGACGCTGCCACTCCGAGAAGAACGCCTCGAACAGCTCGTGAAGAAATCGCCCTCGCTCGAGCGGAGTTCGCGTGTCTTCGTCCTCGGGCTGCTCGTCCAGCCGCAACACCTCGGACGAGAAGAAACGGAATGGGCAATCGAGATAGCGCTCGAGGCGGCTGACGGACACGCGAGGGAGGATCCAGGGCCCCGCGGCCCCATGAAAGCGGGCCGCCTCTTCACGCGGCTCGAGCCGCGCGTGAGCCCAGCGGGAGGCCAGAGGAGGAAGCGCCCAGAGCGCGGCAGGATGCTTCGTCATCGCCTCGTGCAGGAAGATGCGAGCCGTCGGCACAGTGTCAATGGGCTCCGCCGGCAACGACATCGCCGCCATCTCGTCTACAAGCGTCGACGGCTCGACGATGGCGTCGTGCTCGAGGAGGAAGGTCGACACCCGCACTCGCCGCTGCGCCAGCATCAACAGGTCACGAAACGCCGCCCGTGCGGCCTGTGCCGCTTCGCGCTCCCTACGAATCGTCTCGCGCGGAGTTGGCGGCGACGGGTCGAGCAGCGCCATCATCGATGCCGGATAGAGCACCGTCCGCATCGTCGGCTCCGGCCACTCGCCATGGATCACGCCGACGAGGTAGACGCTGTCGAAGACGCCGTAGCGGACAGCCTGCGCGTCGACGATCTGCACACCCGGGGAGCCTGTTCGCAGAGCAAACGTTCGCGCACCCAACCATCGCCGCACCGCCGAGGCGAGCGCCATGACGTCACCCTCCGCCGCAGGATCGTGACGTCGATAGGCCGCGCCAAGCGCGTTGATGGCGCCGACCACCGCGGCGCGCACGCGCTGGTGACGCGCGCTGGTCGCGGGGTCGCTAAGGAGCGGCGCGTTGTGGGCGGCGGAAGGCGGGGCTGGAGCTACCGTACGTAGGGGCGGGGCTTTAGCCCCGCTTTCCGCGCCATCCGTACTTAGGGGCGGGCCTTCAGGCCCGCCGTCCAACGACCCGTCGTAGGCCCGCAAGAATGCCAGCACGGCGTCGATCTGCTCGACAACCCTAGAGCTCGCGGTGAGCGCCGACAGACGTTCTGCCACTGCGAGCGCCACGCCCATCGCTGGCAGCGCGTTCTTGCGACGGCGCTCCTCTCGCCGCTTCGGCGTGTCGATGCTCGACCACTCGCGGTGCAGCATGTCGAGACGTTCCAGTCCCCCTTGATACCGTGCTTCGGCTAGCGCGCGATCGAGATCCGCAATAGACGTGCGCCAGGCCGAGGGATCGACCGGGTCGTAGCCAAAGTGCGGGGTGCGAAGAAGCGCGATCAGCGCGCGACGGGAGAAATCGGCGATCACAGCATTGAGCGCGATATCGACCGCCGCCGCATACGGCTCTGCGGCGAGCGGCAGCGTATCGAGCGTCTCGAAGGGAATGCCGGCGCTGCCGAAGGTCTCCCGCGCCAGATAGAGATACGGCAGCGGACGCCGGACGACGATGGCGACGCGGTCGAGGGCCGGCGCGGCCGTCTTCGCGGCCTCGTGCTTCAGGCGGCGCGCGATGGCGGCAAGCTCCTCTTCCCGATCCCGGCTGACGAAGAGTAGCTCTGGTCGGCCAGCAGCGCCTGACGGCCGGGGGACCTCGAGCGTCGGCCGTGACGCTCGAGCCGGGTCATGACTCACCTCGTCCATTCCCGGCAACGCGGCCCGTAGCCGCTCGATGAGCCCCACGGCGAGAGTGGCTTCGGTTGCCACGACATCGATCGTGCGCACACCCTCGAGCCGCGTGAGCAGGTCGAAGTCCGCCGGCCACAGACCGTCGGGCTCTGCCACACGGTCGCCGATGCTGACGATGACGTGTGCGAGCGGTGGAGCGCCTGGCTCGTCGAGCAGTCGACGGCGAAGCGCAGGCTCGTCGACGGCGCCAGAATCGAGCACGCGAGCGCGATAGCCGTCGAACGTCGCGGCCAGGAACGCCGTTTGCCCCAGCAGACGCTCGGCGCCTCGGTCGCTGGCGACGCCTCTTTCGAGCTCCTCGGTGAAGAGACGATGGAAGCTCTCGAGTGTCCTCCCCAGACGGTGTATCTGGTCGTACAAC
>JAIVJN010000106.1 GCA_020200025.1 Acidobacteriota bacterium
ATCCTGGCCCGGCTCGAGATCCTGCTCGGCCCGGGCGTGGTGAAGCGGATCGAGGCGCGTGCCACCAGCGACGGGCGGGATTTCTCGACGCGTCCCTAGACAATATGGAATGACCGGCTCGCCATCGTAACGTTGTAGTGCCTCGCAGCACTCAACACGGTGGTTGAAGCCACCCAATCGCGGGTTAGCGCCCGAAGGCGCCAGAGCCGCAACGAAGGGAGCCGGTCGTGAAACAGGTTACTACGTACGTGGGCATCGACGCGCACAAGAAGGACTTGTTCATCGCGATGTTGATTGGCCAGCAGAAGACGCCGGTGACGTGGCAGCTGGCGAACGAGCCGCAGGCCATCCGTCGCCTGGTGCGGAAGCTCGAGCGCGAAGCACCGGGCCCCGTCAGCGTCTTCTATGAGGCCGGACCGTGTGGCTATGCGTTGCAACGGCAGGTGACGACGTCGCGTGTGAGCTGCGACGTGGTCGCACCCACGCTGATTCCGCGGAAGCCTGGTGAGCGAGTCAAGACGAATCGTCGCGATGCACGCAAGCTGGTGGAGCTGGGGCGCGCGGGATTGTTGACGGCGGTCCAGCCGCCCACACCCGAAGACGAAGCAGTGCGGGACCTGGCGCGGGCTCGGGATGACGCGCGGGAAGATCTGCAACGGTGTCGACATCGGTTGGGCAAGTTGCTGCTGCGGCGGGGGCTGCACTACTCGGGCCGCAACTGGACCCGCGGGCATCGGCAGTGGATCGACAGCCTGACGTGGGCGCACGCCGCCGAGCGGGCGGTCGTCGACGACTATCAGCTGGCGATCGATCACACGGAGGCGCGGCTGCTGGAGTTGGATGCCCGCTTGGCGGAGATTGCCGAGCAAGAGCCGTATCGGGAGCCAGTCGGGTGGTTGCGCTGTTTTCGAGGCATCGATACGTTGACGGCGATGTTGATCCTTGCGGAGCTGCATGACTTTCGACGATTCGCTTCGGCGCCGGCATTGATGGCGTATCTCGGGCTGGTACCCGGCGAGAACTCCAGCGGCGAGAAGCATCGACGTGGCCGGATCACCCGCACCGGGAACGCACTCGTGCGGCGGCTGCTGGTGGAAACAGCCTGGCATTATCAACATCGCCCGAGCGTCGGCGTCGTCCTGACGCGACGGCGCAAGGGACAGCCTGGCCGCGTGATTGCAATCGCGGACAAGGCGCAGCAGCGGCTGTGTCGGCGCTTCCGGAAGTTGGTGGCGGAACACAAGCCGGCGCCGAAGATCGCCGTGGCGATCGCGCGAGAGCTCGCGGGCTTCTTGTGGGCGGCACTGCAACCCGCACCGGCACCGGCGAAGTAGTGGCCGCCTGGGTGGTAAGGAGATCGAGCGAACGATGATGCGGCTCGGTGACGGACCGCGAAGACGGCGGATGATCAGAGGCACGATTGCGAGGATCGGCGAGCTAGCAATGCGATACGGACTTCCGTCCCAACTCGCGACTCTAGACTGCACGTCCTCCCGACGAAGCACTGTCATGTGTGCTCTGCCGCGGGCGACCGCGGTAACCACCGTATATCAGCGTGACTCGTCGTCGAAGCGCCCTCGAGCGTCCGTCGTCTTCGCGGCCCGGCATCGACCCGTCGGAGTACCACGTGGTGGACACGGCGTCCAGGGCTTCGCGCCCTGCAGGCGGCACCTGCGGCGCCCCTGGACACCGCGCTCGCCACGTGGGCAAAGGCTGTTATGCCAGCAAGCTGACGCTTGCAGGCATTCGCCAAGCCACCATCGAAAGATCGGGGGCTTGACAAAGGGTCATTCCATATCAGCCGCTAGCCATCAACCTTCCAACCACCAACCACCGACCACGAACCACCAACTACCTACCACCGAGTACTTGACGCATATACATATCACGTGATATACAGTTGGCGTGCCAAAACCGAAGCCCGACGCGTTCCTGCCGCTCAAGAGCAACTGGTTCCACATTCTCGTCTGCCTGGTCGGGGGCGAGCAGCATGGCTACGGCATCATGCAGGACGTGCTGGAACGAAGCGGCGGAAAGGTGCGGCTGTGGCCAGCAACGTTGTACGGCTCGTTGAAACGGCTGATCGAGAGGGGCCTGATCGCCGAGTCCGGCGAGCGTCCAGCGCCTGAGCTCGACGATGCCCGTCGTCGGTATTACAAGCTCACGCCGCTCGGCCGGCAGGTGCTCGATCTGGAAAGTCAGCGGCTCAAGGATCTGGTGCGGGTGCTCGATGCAAGACGCCGACAAGAGGCGCGATCATGAGCACGTTCGTGATGGGGTGCTGTCGCGCCTATCGGCGGATTGCGCGCGCCTATCCTCACCAGTACCGGGCGATCTGCGGTGATGGACTGGAGCAGCTCGGGGAAGACCTCGTGCCGCGTGTGTGGCAGCAGCAGGGTGTCGTCGGGTTGATTCGGCTGTTTGGGGATCTCGCGTTACGTCTGCCATGCGAACACTTCTCGACGTGGGCAGACAGATTGAGGGAGGCAACCATGGCAGATGATTTGTTCGAAGGTACGTGGCGCGCCAGGCAGAGCGAGGCCTCGCAGTGGAAGGTCGATCGGCCGGCGCCGCAGCAGGCCTATCTGCGGTTCGAGCCCACCGACACCGGGTACCTGATGGTGGCATACGGCGTGGTGAACGGTGAGGCGTGTGCCGAGCGCCCGGAGGTGATCATCGCGGACGGACGTCGCCGCCCCCTGCTCGACTTGAGCGGCCGTCCGATCCCAGGTGTGCCTGCAGGCGCGATGACGTTCGGCAGCCGACCAGATCCCCAAACCCTCGAGCTCAGTGCAGAGGTGGACGGTCAGGTGCTCAGGGCCGGACGGTACAAGGTGTCCGCCGATGGAAAGACGCTCACCGTCACGAACAAAGGCAGCGGCCCCAAGGGGCCTTTCGAAGTCGTGATGGTGTTGGAGCGGGTCGTCCCGGATCCCTACTAACCGCTCGGTGACGCGGCCGAGTCCGTCGAGCCCGATGGTGAAACGAGGTGGCAGATGACGCTCTGGCAGGACGTCCGCTATGGGTTCCGGATGCTGGCGGCCAGCCCCGGATTCACGACAGTTGCCCTGCTGTCGCTGGCCATCGGCATCGGCGCCAACTGCGCCATCTTCAGCTTCGCCGATGCGCTGCTTCTCCAGCCGCTGCCGGTTGCCAGGCCCGGCGAGGTGCTCACCGTCGGGTCGACGTCGAGCGTGGACTTCTTCGGATCATCGCTCTTCTCGTCGTACCGCGACTTCGTGGACGTCAAGAACCGCGCCGCCAGCTTCGAAGGGCTCGCCGCGTTCAGCAACGTCACCGTCGGATTCGCCGCCGACGCGAATGCGCAGCCGAAGTTGAAACTCGGCCTCCTCGTCACCGGCAACCTGCTGTCGCTGATGGGCGTCGCGCCGACGATGGGACGCGACTTCAGCCCCGAGGAAGATCAAGTGCCCGGCCGCGACCCCGTCGTCATTCTGGGACGGGCGCTGTGGGAGCAGGACTTCGGCAGCGATCCGAACGTGCTGGGGCGGCGCATCCGGATCAACGGCTTCGACTTCACCGTGATCGGCGTGACGCCGCCCGCCTTCTCCGGCATGGATCAGTTCGTGCGCGCGGACTTCTTCGTGCCGATGATGATGTCGCCGCGCCTGGTCGGCGATCCGAAAGCCGCGTCGCTCGAGGCGCGCGACGCGCGCAACCTTCGCGTGAAGGGGCGGCTGAAGCCGGGCGTCTCGCAGGCCACCGCGCAGGCCGAACTCACCGCGATCGGCACCGACCTCGAACGCGCGTACCCGGACACGAACCGGAACCGCCGGCTTGCCGTCCGCACCGAGCTGCAGGAGCGGATCGCGCAGCACGCGCCCGACGCGACGCTCGTCGCCATGCTGTCGACGCTCGCGTTTGCCGTGCTGTTCGTCGCGTGCGCGAACGTCGCGGGTCTTCTCACCAGCCGCGCGCCGGCGCGCGCGCGCGAGATGGCCCTGCGCCTCGCGATCGGCGCGGGCCGCGGCCGGCTGATCCGCCAGCTCGTCACCGAAAGCCTGCTGCTCGCCATCGGCGGCGGCGTTCTCGGCCTCGCCATCGGCTACGCCGGCATGTCGCTGTTCCGTCAGATTCAGCTGCCCACCGACCTGCCGATCAATCTGTCGTTCCGCCTCGATCTGCGCGCCCTCGTCTTCAGCTTCGCCGTCGCCGTTGGAAGCGCGCTCGTGTTCGGCCTCGTGCCCGCCGTGCAGGCCACGCGGACGGATCTCACCGCAGTGATGAAGGCCAGCGACGCCGTCGCGCCAGGACGGCGCCGCCGATGGGGACGCGCCGTGCTGGTCTGCGGACAGGTGGCCGTGTCGGTGGTCCTCCTCGTCGTCGCGATGTTCATGTACCGCGGCTTCGGGCAGCAGCTCGCGAACGGATCGGGCTATCGCACCGATCATCTGGTGATGATGAGTTTCGATCCGTCCCTCGTCCGCTACACGCCGGACCAGACGCGCCAGTTCTTCACGCAGGTCGCCGATCGCGCCCGCGCGGTGCCGGGCGTCTCCAGCGTGACGATGACGACGATGGTGCCGATGTCGAACGATTCGATCGGCTTCGAAACGGTGGCGCCGGAAGGCTTCCAGTTCCCGCGCGGGCGCGAGAACACGCGCATCCTCGCGTCGCGCATCGACGAGCACTACTTCGACACGATGGGGCTGACGCTCTTGCGCGGCCGCGGCTTCCTGGAAACCGACGGTCCCGATGCGCCGCGCGTGGCGATCGTCAACGAACAGTTCGCGAAGCACTTCTGGCCGAACCAGGATCCGATCGGCAAGCGGCTCCGCGCCGGCGACGACAACGCGTGGGTGCAGGTCGTCGGGCTCGCGAAGACGAGCAAGTACGTCTTCATCGCCGAACCGCCGAGCGACTTCGTGTACTTCCCGAACCGGCAGACGCGTCCGCGGCAGATGATCCTGCTCGCGCGATCGGCGGGCGAGGCCTCGGCGCTGGCCGCGCCGCTGCGCGAGGTCGTGCGCGGCCTCGATCCGAACATGCCGATCTTCAACGTCCGCACCATGGAAGAGCTCTACCGCATGCGCGCGACGAGCATCTTCAACGTCCTCGTCACGATCATCGCCGCGATGGGCGCCATGGGACTCGGCCTCGCCATCGTCGGGCTCTACGGCCTCGTGGCGTACGCCGCCAGCCGGCGGACGCGCGAGATCGGCATCCGCATCGCCATCGGCGCGGAGCGCGGCTCGGTGGTGCGGCTCGTGCTGCGGCAGGGATTGTCGCTGGCGTTGACCGGTCTCGTCGTCGGACTGGCCGGCAGCGTGGTCGCCGGCCGGCTGCTCGTCGCCGCGTTCCCGACCGGCAGCGACGAGCGCGACACGATGGCGATCGTCATGGTCGTGCCGATCGTGCTCGTCTTCACGCTGCTGGCGACCTACATTCCCGCGCGTCGCGCCGCGCGCGTGAATCCGGTCGAGGCGCTCCGCTACGAGTAGCGGCCGGCCTTGGGTCGGCGGCCAATCCGCGTACGCACAGTGAATGCATCTCCATCTGCGACAGCCTTGGCTCGGTCGACTAAGCGAGTGCCCGAGCGCCAATCAGATGAACAAGGCCAGGGGTTCAAATCGTGTCTAGCCGACGTGGCGACTGGAACTGATTGATTCGATTCGACTTTTGGATTTGGGATTTGCGGGGGCTCGCAACCATCTGAATTTGGAGTTCTGCTGGGCTGCGGCGTGAAGATTTCCCCACGACCATTCCGCGCGTTTAGTCCCGCTGAGCC
>JAIVJN010000107.1 GCA_020200025.1 Acidobacteriota bacterium
GATCTCGTAGCTCACACTTGAGCCGGGTACGGAGGGCGGGCCTTCACGGCCCGCTTTTGGCGCACTGTAACGGTGCGCCCTACACCAGAATCATGTGAGCTTCGGTCCAAATGATGTGGAATGAAACCGTGCCCCCCGCGTGTCCAGCCGGGCCCTGCTGTGGAAGTACACGCACCTCATCCCGTTCCGACGAGTGCGGTGACTGGCGCCGCGCCGAGCAACGGATCTGGTGAACGGCGACGTGGGACGCAGACGGAAGGGAGCCGTCGGTATGAAGCGCGTGTTGCGTGTGATGCTGGTCGTGGTGACGTTGCCCGCGTTGGTTGCTGGGGCACAACGTTCGTCGGCGCCCGACCCGCCGATGCCAGAACCGGCTGCGACGTTCTCCATCCTGGGATACGACCCGGCAACCGGTGAGGTGGGCGGGGCCGTCCAGTCTCGAGTCTTCTCGGTGGGGAACGGGGTGCTCACAGCCGAAGCTGGACTCGGGGTGGTCGCCACGCAAGCCATCGTCGACGTCAGCTATGGACCGAAAGGTATCGCGCTTCTGCGCGCAGGTCTCGAGCCAGATGCGATCATCAAGGCGATCTGGGACAGCGACCCGGATCCCAATCCCGACAACTGGACGAAACAGGGCCGACAATTCGCCGTCATCAACGGTCAGGGAAAGACCGCCGTGTTCACCGGTCCGAAGGCCACAGAGTGGGCCGGACACCTTCAGGGGAAGTACTGCACCGCCCAAGGCAATATTCTGGCTGGTGAGCCCGTCGTGCACGGCATGATCAAAGCGTTCGAATCGACGACCGGCCATCTCTCAGCGCGGCTCACGGCAGCGCTCGAGGCCGGACAAGCGGCGGGCGGAGACAAGCGCGGAATGCAGTCGGCGGCGATTCTCATCGTCGGCAAGGGGCAGGGTGTGTGGCTGAACAACGACACGGTGCTGCGACTGCAAGTCGATGACAGTCCCGAGCCGATCCAGGAGCTGCGGCGTCTGGTCGACGGCTGGAACGAACGCCGTGCGAAGGGGCAGCAACGCGCCGTCAAGTGACGCTAATCGGACAGCGTGACCGCTACCCATCCTTCTTCTTCGTAGCGGTCTTCGACGGTCGCGCGGCCGAGCGCCTCGCGGACCTGTCGCTCTTCACTCAGGTCGAACCCGCTCACCACGAGCGTGCCCCCGGGCGCGACCAGACGCCTGACGACAACGGCCGCCGTTGTCAACATGCCACCGGTGAGATTGGCGAGCACGACATCCGCCCTCGAATCACCGTGCGACCGGAAGTCGGCGACTTGGAAATCGACTCGAACGCGCAGTGTATTGAGCGCGGCGCTGGCGCGGGCGGCGGCGATGGCGTCGGGGTCGATGTCGACGGCGACGACCGAGGTCGCCCCGCGGATAGCGGCGGCAAACGCCAGGACTCCCGAGCCCGTACCAAGGTCGAGGGCGGTCTTCCCGCTCAGATCGAGCGATGACAATGCCCGCAGGCAGAGTCTCGTCGTGGCATGGTGACCGGTGCCAAATCCCATGGACGGCTCGATGACGATGACATCGACCGCTTCGGCGGCCGCTGGCATATCCCAGGGAGGAGCCACGATGAAGGTACCGGCGCGCACGGCGGTCAACGAGCGTTGCGAGCGCGCCGCCCAGTCTTCATCGGCCACGTTGGCGACAACGAGGTTCACGTCGGGCAGACGGCGGGCGATCGCCTCCCGTGCGGCGTCTCTCTCTTCCGTGCTTTCGAAAAACGCGCGCCACCGGACTGGAGATGGTGGTGGCTCAGGGATGGGCGGGTAAGTCGGATCCCACAGGCCCTCGGGCGGCAGCGGGAAGGATGCGAGGTCTTCGATGGCGGTCACGTGCCAGTCGTCGAGAAGTAGCGCGATAGCGTCGCCCATCTCCGCGGGCGCCGCGCCGTCAGGAGCCTCGATGGTCAACGCGGCCCACACTCGGGGCTCAGCCAAAAATGTCCTTGACGCGATCGAACAGCCCGCGATCGTCCGATTGATCGCGTGCTTGGGGCTCGAAGACCTGCGGCGGCAGCAGCGCGGCGAGCTCCTCGAGCAGCTTTCGCTGGTCCTTCGAGAGCTTCTTGGGCGTGATTCCTCGAACGGTGACGAGAAGATCCCCGCGCCCGCGACCCGACACATCGGGCATCCCTTTTCCGCGCAGTCGCATTGTCGTCCCCGTCTGCGTGCCTTCCGGGACCTTGATCGTTTCCCGCGTGTCGTTGATACCGGGAATGGTGAACTCGCCGCCGAGCGCGAGCGTGGTGAAGTTTACCGGCACATCACACAAAAGGTCGTCGCCGTCGCGATGGAAGAACGGGTGCTCTTGTACGTGCACGACGACATACAGGTCGCCGGGCCGCCCGCCCTGAGCGCCGGCTTCGCCCTCGCCGTGCAAGCGCAGCCGCTGACCCGAGGCAATTCCGGCGGGAATGCGCACGGTGAGCGTTCGCGTTTGTTCGACCGTGCCCGCGCCCTTGCATGTGGCGCATGGCTTGGTGATGACGCGCCCCGATCCCCGGCACTGCGCGCACGTGCGTGCGACCGTGAAGAACCCTTGCTGATACCGAAGCTGGCCCGTGCCACGGCACGGTGAACAGGTGCTCGGCGCCGAGCCCGGGGCGGCACCCGATCCGTGACAGGTCTCACAGCTCTCGTGCCGGGGAATCTGGACGGTGGTCTCGGCGCCTTGGGCCGACGTCTCGAAGGCGATCTCGAGGTCGTAACGGAGATCGGCGCCGCGCTGAGGACCGCTCCGCCGCCGCGTGCCAAAGATGTCGCCGAGCCCGAAAACGTCGCCGAGACCGCCGAAGATGTCGTTGAACTCGGCGAAGATGGTGGGATCGAATCCACCACCTTGGGACGCGCCGGCGACACCGGCGTGACCGAACCGGTCGTATCGCGCCCGCTTGTCCGGGTCGGCGAGAATGGCATACGCCTCGGCCGCCTCCTTGAAGCGCTCTTCGGCGCTGCGATCCCCCGCGTTCCGGTCGGGGTGGTACTTGAGCGCGAGCTTGCGATACGCGGTCTTGATCTCCGCTTCACCCGCTTTGCGCTCGACGCCGAGAATCTCGTAGAAGTCGCGCTTGCTCACGATGCCTTTGCCACCTTGACCATCGCGGGGCGCAGCAGACGATCGCCGATCTTGTAGCCTTTTCTCATCTCGCCGACGATTTCACCCTCGCGGGCGCCCGGCTCTTCGTCGTAGGCCACCGCCTGATGCACATGTGGGTCGAAATCGGCTCCCAGGGCCTCGATCGGCGTCACACCGCGTTTGCGTAGCAAATCTTTCAGTTGACGGGCGATGAGCTCCACGCCAGCTCGATACGTCTCCGCTCCCGCCACGTATACCGAGAATTCGTTAGTCGTTTTCCTGCAGCACGCGACCCACCGCTTGTGCGGCCCCATCGACCACGCTGATGGAGCGCGAGTATCGCATGCGGGTGGGCCCGATGACGCCGACGGTGCCGGTGCGCCGGCCGTCGAAGTAGGTCGAGGCGACCAGGCTGAACGCCCGGAGCTCGGGATCGCTGTGTTCAGCGCCGATGACGACGGTGAGGCCGTCGCCGTCGATGTACTGATCCAACATGCGCACGAGACGTTGTTTCTCTTCGATGAGCCGCAACATGGCCCGCAGCGTGGCGACGGACAGGCCGCTGGCTTCCACCACCTCGTCGAGCAGCGACGCCGCACCGCCCACATACACGGCCGTGGGCGCATCGACGCTGTCGAGGGAGCTGCTCGCTAATCGTAGCGCCAGCCCCAGGAGCTGGTCGTAGAGCGTGCGCTCGTGCCGCAATCGCTCGCGCACCCCCTCCCGCACCTCGGCCAACTTGCGGCCGGCAAACTCCGAGTTGAGGAAGTTCGCCGCCTGCGTCAACTCTGACGGGGTGACCTGTTCGCCGATGTCTACGGTCTTCTGCGACACCTGGTTGCCGCGTGCCACGACGATGACGAGAATGCGCGTGCCGCCGAGCTGCACGAACTCGATGCGGTGGAAGACGGCTTGCGTATTCGCGGGTGCGATGGCGAATCCGATGTGCCGCGACGCCTCCGACAGCACATGGGACGCGCTCGACAGCAGATCGTCGACGAGCGGCGAGTCACCGGCCTCCTGGCGCAGACGAGCTTCGACGGCGCCCGCGCCCCGCGACGCGCGGCGCGCGTCGAGAAGCAAGTCCACGTAGAAGCGGTAGCCGAGGTCGGTCGGGACGCGGCCCGCCGACGTATGCGGCTGCCATACGAACCCCATCTCCTCGAGCTGAGAGAGCACGTTGCGCACCGTGGCCGACGAGATGGAGAGTCCCGCCCGTTGGGCGAGGTTCGACGAGGGCACGGGCTCGCCCGTCTCGATGTACTCGCGCACGAGAGTGGCGAGCAGCCGCCGCGTTCGTTCCGACAGGGCTGGGGGGTTCATTAGCAGTCTAGGGACACGAGTGCTAATGAGATTATAGCATCTCCACTGCGCCGCGCTGCCGCGACACGCTCAGAACGCACGGGCGGCGAGCGCTTGTGCCTCCGTGCGCGCGACAGCCGCGATCTCCTCCGCGTCCAACCCCACGGCGGTGAAATCGTCGACGAGCACCTCGCCGTCGACGATGGTCGTGCGCACGTCGGTGGGCCGTCCCGCGTAGACAATCGTCGAAAACGGATCGACGCCCGGCGCGAAGTGGGCCCGGTCGCGCTCGATGACGATGAGGTCGGCCCGCTTGCCGACCTCGACGCTGCCGATTTCGCGCTCCATGCCGAGCGCGCGCGCGCCGTCGCGCGTTGCCATGCGCAGCACTTCGGCAGCCGGCAGGGCACCAGGACCGTGGCGGACGGCCTGCAGCGTGGCCGCCAGCCTCATCTCGCCGAACATGTCCAAATGGTTGTTACAGGCCGCGCCATCAGCGCCGAGCGAGAGACACACGCCGCGTGCTTTCAGCTCGACAATCGGCGCGAGGCCAGAACCAAGCTTCAGATTCGAGCCCGGACAGTGCATGACGTTCACTCGGCGCTCAGCCAGGATGTTCTGCTCGACCTCGTCGACCCACACGCAGTGGGCCAGGCAGAGCCGTTCGGACGTCAGATCGCAGTCGTGGAGATAGACGACGTTCGACATGCCGGTGCGCGCCTGGATCAATGCCACTTCATCTCGGTTCTCGGACGCGTGCGTGTGCACGAGCAAGCCGTGCGCCGAGGAGAGCCACGCCACCTCTTCCAGGAGCTCGCGCGAGCACGAGACCGCGAAGCGCGGCGCAAACGCCACCCGCAGGCGTCCGTTCGCTCCGTGTTGCCACCGAGACACCAGCGCCAGGCTCTCGTCGATCGAAGCCCGCGTCCGCTCCCGCAGCCGAGCCGGCACGCCGGCGTCGCCGTCCATCATGCATTTGCCGACAATGGCTCTGAGGCCCACCGGGGCGAGCGCGTCGAACACCGCATCGGTATCGTGCACCGTCTCCATCGTCAATACCGTCGTGGTGCCACTGCCGAGAAGCTCGAGAGCGGCGAGGCGCGCCGAAGCCTGCAGCGATGCTGGCGTGTGGGCCGCTTCCATCGGCCAGATGCGCGTGGTCAGCCAATCGAGCAGCGCCAGATCGTCGGCATAGCCTCGGAACAGCGTCTGACAAAGATGCAAATGCGTCTGCACGAATCCCGGCAGCAGATAGCCGCCGCGGGCATCGACGGTGCGCTCGGCGCGCACCGCGCCCACGTCGCCGACGACGACGATGTGACCGTCGTCGATGAGGACGTCGCCCTCGACCACGTCGAGGGTGTCATTCATCGTGAGAATCGTGGCGTTACGGACGAGAAGGGACGGCATCGAGCGCGGGCATCCAGCGCAGGGACGCTCCGGCAACCGCCGAGGCGCGACCGCGGCGGACAGCGATGAGCTCGGCGAGGATGCTGACCGCGATCTCCTGCGGTGTCACCGCTCCGATGTCCAGTCCGATGGGGGCGTTCACGCGTGCGAGATGCTCGGGCACGACGGTGCCTTCCTCGATGAGCGCGTCGTAGATCCGCTTCACCTTGGCGCGGCTGCCGATGAGCCCGAGATACCTGAGGCGGCGAGGCGTAAGCGCCCGCATCGCGTCGAGGTCGTTGCGATGCCCGCGAGTGACGATCACCACATAGGCAGAGGCGGGAAGGGTTGTTCGCCCGAGCCACACGGGGATCTCGTCGACCACGATCTCGCAGGCGTCGGGAAAGCGCTCCCGATTGGCGAACTTCTCGCGATCGTCGACGATGTGAATCTCGAATCCGGCTTCGTGCGCCAGCCGGCCCAGATAGAGTCCGACGTGGCCGGCGCCGAAGATGTAGAGTGCCGGCGACGGCTCGATCGGTTCGACGAACACGTCCATCTGTCCCCCACAGATGAGCCCGGTTTCTTCGGCAAAGTCGTCGGCAAGCTCATAGCGGACGGTGGTCGCTTTGCGCGTCTCGAGCACCTCGCGGGCCTTCCACAGCGCATCGTTCTCGTAGCAGCCGCCACCGATGGTGCCTACGACGCGCCCGTCGGCGAACACGAGCATCTTGGCGCCGACGCGCTGCGGCGTCGACCCGTTGGCGCGCACGATCGTGACCAGCGCCACGTCTTCGCCGTTCTTGAGCGCCTCGCCGAGCGCAGCGAATACCTCGTGATTCATTGGCTTGATTATACGGCTGCTGGAGACAACACGAAGACCACTTCGTGGCCTTCGTGATCTTCGTGTTGTCTCATTGTTCAGAACCGATGAAGGTCGCAGTACTGCAACGGCACGGTGCCGCTGATAAAGGCCTCGCTGGTCACGCGGGGACACGACGGGAGCGCAAGGAGACCGGTGTCGCGATCGATGTCCGCGAAGGTCACGCCATCGGGCGCCTGGAACGTCACGTCTCGATGGCCGGCGAGGGCCTTTCTCATGAACGCCGACCAGATCGGCAGCGCCGCTTGCGTGCCGCTCAATCCCAACGGCCGGTTGTCGTCGAAGCCCACCCAGACGACGGCGATGAGCTCGGGCGTGAAGCCGACGAACCAGGCATCGCGTAGATCGTTGGTGGTCCCACTCTTGCCGGCCGCGTCGAGCGCGAAGCCGGCGGCGCGGGCACCAGCGCCCGTGCCTTCGTTGATCACGCTGCGCATCATGTGCGTCAGCAGAAAGGAGGTCTCAGGCGTCGCTACCTGCGGACCTTTCGCGGCCTTTGGCGTGAGGCGCTTCTCGGCGCTCAGGATCTCGAGAATCGGTTGTGCGGGCATTACCCGTCCGCCGTTCAAGAACAGCGTGTAGGCCGAGGCCACCTCGAGCGGTGTGAGCTCGAAGACGCCGAGGGCAATCGAGGGGTAGCCTCGGAGCTCGGTCCGGCCGATGGCGGTCTTGCGCCAGATGGCCGCGACGCGATCGAACCCCGCTTCCTCGGCTACTTTGATCGTCGCGATATTGCGGGACATCGCGAGCGCGCGACGCAGCGTGATCTGGCCGTCGTATTCGTCCCGGTAATTGCGAGGTGTCCATTCCTCACCGTTCACCGTCCACGTCGTCGGCTCATCCCAAACGGTCGTGGCCGGCGTCACGTCGGTTCGTCCTTCGTCGAGCGCGCGCTCGAAGGCGGCGAGGTAGACAAACGGTTTGAAGATCGATCCCGGCTGCCGTCTGGCGTTGACGGCGCGGTTGAACTGCGACTGGTTGTACGAGCGCCCGCCGACGAGCGCCAGGATGTCGCCGGTGCGTGGATCGAGGGCAACAAGCGCCGCTTGGGGACGTGCATTGCTGCGGCGCCGACGCCGCTGCAACGTCTGATCGACTCGGGCGAGCCCTTCCCGCACGGCGTCCTGCGCGGAGCGCTGCATGTTCAGGTCGAGTGTCGTGTAGACATCGAGGGCGCCGGCGCGGCCGGTCAGGCCCGGATGGCGAGCCTGCAGGGTGTCGCCCACGAAGTCGACGAAATAGGGCGCCTCGTTGTCAACCGAGCGCGCGAGCACGCTGATCGGCTCGGCGGTCGCCCGCCGCGCGGCCTCTTGCGTGATGTAGCCGGTGGCGGCCATGGCCTGAAGCACCACGTCTCGACGCTCCTTGGCGCGCTCGAGGCTCTGGAACGGCGAGTGATTGTGCGGCGACTGGATGACCCCGGCGATGAGCGCGGCCTCGCTCAGCGACACGTTCGTCACGTCTCGGCCGAAGTAGATGCGCGCCGCTTCGGCGACGCCGTGGATGGCGAATGACCCGCGATGACCGAGGTAGACGTCGTTCAGATACAGCTCGAGGATCTCGTCTTTGCTCGCCTTGCTCTCGAGGATCAGCGCCATGAAGGCCTCGAGCAGCTTGCGACGATACGAGCGCTGACCCGTTTGCTGTTCGACGGCGAGCTCTTGGCTGAAAAAAAAGTTGCGGGCGAGCTGCTGCGTGATGGTGCTGCCGCCGGTGAGGTAGCGGCGCGCGCCCCGCATGTTGGTGACGAGGGCACTCGCAATCCCGATTGGGTCGAGTCCCGCGTGGCGGTAAAAGCGGTGATCCTCGATGGCGAGCACGGCTTGTTGCATCCGCGCCGGGATGATGTCGAGGGCGACGCGGCGGCGTTTCTCCCGGGTCGAGCCGACGAGCGCCGTCAGCATCGGAGCATCGAGCGCCACGCCGGCGACGCTCTTGTCGTGGACCTCGATGCGAGCGATGCGGTCGGCAAGAGCGGGCGGGACGCTCTTGTTGTTCACTTTGACGACGCGGGGGCGAGGTGGTGCCCTGAATGCCACTCGAACCCGCTGGCCTGCGTCGTGACCGCCGCGCGGCACCAGCACGATCCCGTTCGGGTCGACGGTGAACTCGCCCGCGCGCTCGACGCGTCCGCGCTGCGAGTAGCCCAGATCGTTCAAGCGGGCGACGAGCTCGAGCTCGGTCATGCCCTGCCCGGCGTGCAGCATCAGTGGGCGCGCGAAGACACGCGGAATCACACGATCCCGCTCCCCGTAGAGTCGTGCCTCGATGATGTCCGAGAAGTGCGTGTAGTAGTAGCCGGCGATGCCACAGCCGACGAGCAGCGTGACGCTGAGAGCGGCGAGCGCGCGGCGCTTGAC
>JAIVJN010000108.1:0-10013 GCA_020200025.1 Acidobacteriota bacterium
GCACGAAGGACTAGGCATCCTTGCTGACGTCAAGGCCCGCACAGGCCTGACGATTCTCACCGACATCCACGAGCCGGCTCACGCGGCACCAGCGGCCGAAGTCGCCGACATCCTGCAGATTCCGGCGTTCTTGTCGCGGCAGACCGACCTGCTCGTGGCCGCCGCCCGCACCGGACGCGTGGTCAACGTGAAGAAAGGCCAGTTCCTGGCTCCCCGCGACATGCGTCACGTCGTCGGGAAACTGACGGCGGCCGGCAGCTCGCGCGTGATGGTCACCGAGCGGGGCGTGACCTTCGGTTACAACAATCTGATCGTTGACATGCGCGCCTTCCCCATCCTGCGCGAGCTCGGCTTCCCGGTCATCTTCGACGTGACGCACAGTCTCCAGCTACCGGGCGGTGGTGAGGCGGTGACGACGGGCCTGCCCGAGTACATCGAGCCGCTGGCGCGGGCGGGCGTCGGGGCAGGCGTGGACGGCGTGTTCATGGAAGTTCACGACGACCCGCCGCACGCGCGCAGCGACGCGGCCAATGCGCTCGCGCTCGACCGACTCGAGCCGCTGCTGCGCCACCTGGTGGCGCTTGATAGGATCGTCAAGGCGCATGCCTGACCTGTCACTCGCGAGGAAAGTGCTGCAGACCGAATCGGCGGCCGTGTTGGCGCTCGTCGACCGGCTCGACGAGAGTTTCGCGACCGCGGTCATGCTCGTTCGCCACTGCCGTGGACGCGTGATCGTCACGGGCATGGGAAAGTCGGGCATCATCTGCCGAAAGATCGCCGCCACCTTCGCCAGCACCGGCACGCCGGCGTTCTTTCTTCATCCCGCCGAAGCCGTGCACGGCGACCTGGGCGTCATCCAAGCCGAAGATGTCGTCATCGCCATGTCGTACAGCGGCGAGACCGAGGAGCTGCGGCACGTGCTCGAGAACATCAAGCGGCTCGGTGCGCGGCTCATCGCCATCACCGGCGATCCGCGGTCGACCCTTGCCCAGGCGGCCGATGTCACACTGGATTGCCACGTGTCGGAAGAGGCGTGCCCGATGAATCTCGTGCCGACCGCCAGCACCACCGCGGCCCTGGCGTTGGGCGATGCCCTGGCGATGACGGTGCTGGTCGAGAAGGGCTTTCAGCCGGAGGACTTCGCCAACCTGCATCCTGGTGGCAAGCTTGGCAAGAAGCTGACGCGCGTGGAGCACTTGATGCACGGCGGCGACGCCGCGCCGGTCGTGGGCACCGATACGATCATGCGGGACGTGATCTATGAGATGTCGCGCAAAGGCCTCGGCATGACCTGTGTCGTGGATGGCGAGCGGGCGCTTGTCGGCATCATCACCGACGGCGACCTGAGACGGACCATGGCGGCGACGCCACGGGTGCTCGAGCTGACGGCCGCCGACGTGATGACACGGCATCCGGTGGTGGTCCATCGCGCGATGCTGGCAGCGGAGGCGTTGAACGTGCTCGAGCGGCGCAAGATCACGTCGATCGTCGTGGTCGACCCGGCGCGCCACGTCGAGGGCGTCGTGCACCTGCACGACCTGTGGCCCACCGAGCTGGCGTGAGACGACCGTGTTCGACTCGTCCCTTCCGTTCGTCGTGGCATTGCTGGCGCTGCTGGCCGGCGTGACGCTCGGCAAAGCGTGGGAGCGCTACAAGCTGCGCGACGGGAAATGGATCGATCGCCGGCGCGCGCGCGATTCCCACCACTACGTGCTCGGGCTGAACTTTCTCGTCTCCAATCAGATCGATCTCGCCATCGAGGAACTGAGCCGCGCGGCGCGGGTCGACCTCGACGCGCTCGAGATCCATCTCATTCTCGGCAACGTCTACCGCGAACGCGGACAAGTGGCCCGTGCCATTCAGGTGCACCAATCGCTGCTCCAGCGCCCCAAGCTGACGCGCGTCGAGCATGCGTACGTGCTGCTCTGCCTGGGCCTCGACTTCAAGCGCGGCGGCTTTGTCGACCGCGCCCTCGAAGCGTTCAACGAGGTGTTGCGGCTCGATCCGCACAATCAATATGCGTTGCTCTACCTGCAGAAACTGCACGAGGAGCAGCATCAGTGGCTCGAGGCCTACCGAATCCGGCAAAAGCTCGTCGAGCTGAGCGGACCCGACACCCAGCCGCGCAACCAGGCGATTCTCGCCTTTCTCGAAAATGAGATGGGCACCGAGTCGATGCGCGCGGGCCGGCTCGACGAGGCGGCGCGGCACTTCACCGCGTCGATCGGGCTCGACCCGTCAACGGCCCCGGCGTACCTGAATCTGGGCGACGTCCGCCTCCGGCAAGGGGACGAGGCCGCCGCGCTGGCCGTCTGGGATCGGCTCATGGACACATCGCCCGACCGAGCCTATCTCACCTTCGATCGGATCGAGCGGCTCGCGACGACTGTGCACGCGCCAGGCCGCTTCGAAGATCGCTGCCGCCGGATCATCGCTTCGAACCGGCAGGAATGCGGGCGCGGCTGGCCCTAGGCCGGCACATCGCCGAGCGCGGCCAGCCGGTGGCGGCGCTCGATCTGCTCTTCGAATCCCTTGCGCACAATCCACACGGGCTCACCGTCCATCAGGCGATTTGGCGCGTGCTGCTGCAGGTCGGTCTCGACCGCAGCCTCGTCCAACGGTATGTCGAATCGGCGCGCGACGCCGTCTTCTTCCTCGATCCACACGTCTGCATCAAGTGCCACTACCGCTCGACGGAGCTCCTATGGCAATGCCCCCACTGTCATGAGTGGAACAGCTTCGTCGAAGAGCGGATTGCCCCAGCGAAAGAAGCGATTGAGATGTGAGAACAACACGAAGATCACGAAGATATCCAACCTGGTTGCTCTCATGTGTCTCGAGAGCAACCAGGTTGGCTCTCAAGCTTTTCGACGACCGACGCGAGCTGCGCGTCGGTCTCCGCGTACGTGCCGGTCGTCCAGATGACGTAGTCCGCGCGCTTCACCTTGTCCTCGATCGGCAGTTGTGCGGCCAGCCTCCGCTCCGCTTCCTCTCGACTGGCGCCGTCGCGCGCCATCACGCGCGCGACCTGCATGGCGCGAGGACACGCCGCGACGATCACCCGGGAGAATTCGCTTTCCCGTCCCGTCTCGTAGAGCAACGGAATGTCGGCGACAGCAAACGGCGTCGCTGCCGAAACATCGTCGAAGAACGTCTCGATCGCAGCGCGAATCGCTGGATGCGTGATCGCTTCGAGGTCGCGGCGAGCCGCAGGATCCTGGAAGACGATGTCGGCCAGCCGCCTGCGATCCAGCATGCCATCCGGTTGGATGACATCAGGACCGAACCGCCGGCCGATCGCCTTCAAGGCGGGCGTGCCCGGCTCCACTACCCGGCGCGCCAGGACGTCGGCATCGCAAGTCGGCACACCGGCGTCGCCAAGCCGTCTCAACACATAGCTCTTCCCCGTCGCAATGCCGCCGGTGAGCGCCACACGACGCAGCGGCTCACGCACGGTTTTCCGCCGCCGTGAGCGTGTTGCGAAGCACCATGGCGATGGTGAGTGGCCCGACGCCGCCTGGCACCGGCGTCAGCGCGCCCGCCACCTCCTCGACGTCGGGATGGACATCGCCAACGAGGAGGCTGCCATTCGCTTGAAACTGTCGCCGGCGCGGGTGCCCCGCCGGAAACAATCGTTCGACCTCGCTTGCCTGATCGAGCCTCGTGATGCCCACGTCGACAACCGTGGCGCCAGGCTTCACGAATTCGGCGGTGACGAACGCTGGACGGCCAATGGCGGCGACCAGAATGTCGGCCTCGCGCGCCACCGCCGGCAGGTCGACGGTGCGCGAATGGCAGAGCGTGACGGTCGCATCCCGATGCAGCAGCAAGAGCGCCATCGGCTTGCCGACGATGTTGCTGCGCCCGATGATGACGGCGTGGCGCCCGGCCAGCGGAATGCCCGCCCGCTCCAGCAGCTCGAGACAGCCGAGCGGCGTGCACGCCACGAGTGACGAGCGATTCTGCACCAATAGGCCTACGTTGCTCGGATGGAAGCCGTCGACGTCCTTGGCCGGATCGATCGCGTCGAACACGCGCTGCTCCGCTCCCGCGCCCATCTCGGTCGGGAGCGGCGATTGCACCAATATCCCGTCGACCGCGCCGTCGGTATTGAGGCGCGCCACCGCGTCGAGCACCTCCGTGAAAGCGGCGGCGGCGTCGAGACGAACCAGCTGCGCTCGGCAGCCGGCCTCGTCGAGGGCGCGCAGCTTGTGACGAACGTAGATCTCCGAGGCCGGATTGTGTCCGGCGAGCACGACGGCCAAGCCCGGCGGCCGGCCCCGGCGGGACGTGAAGGCGGCCACACGGGGCCGCAACTCTGCCCGAATCACCGCCGCAAGCGCCGCGCCGTCCAGTCGGGTTGCCTCGAGTTTGCCTACTTCTCTCCCGACGCCTTCGTCATCCCGAATCCGACCGCGTAGACGGCTAGCGCGACGACCAGGAACTGCAAGCCGAACGTGTCCGCTTGATCGGCTGTCACGCCGATTTCGCTCCACTTGGCGGTGGTCTCGTTGGTCAAGCCAAACTCCGTCATGTAGCCGAGGATCGCGATGCAGGCGGCGTTGAAGATCAACAACAGTCCCAGCGTCGTGACGAAGTTGGCCAGCGACTGCGACAGAGTACGCGAAGCGGCCTCTTGACGATTCAACAAGGGACTGTGGGTGCGGCCGTAGGCCCAGTAGATGATCATGCCGAGATCCAGCCACACGAGAAACCGCACCCACGTCAACACGGGAAGGCTCAACATCAGGTAGGAGCAGGAGAGAATGCCTGCGACCGGGAACACCGGCCCAAAGGGTACTCGGAACGGCCTGTGCGCTTCGGGGCGCTTCGCGCGCAGCGTGAGCACCGCCGCGCAGACGACGACGAACGCGAACAGCGTGCCGATGCTGGTCATTTCGCCGACGACCTGAATTTGCGTTACCCCGGCGACGAGCGCGACAACGACACACGTGATGATGGTCGTGATGTAGGGCGTGCCGAACTTCGGGTGCACCTTGCTGACACCCTTCGGCAACAGGCCGTCTCGGCTCATCGCGAAGAAGATGCGCGGTTGGCTCATCAGCATGACGAGCAACACCGACGTGATGCCGGCCACGGCGCCGGCCGAAACGAGGCCCGCGGCCCAGTCGAGTCCGATGACGCTCAAGGCATAGGCCACCGGGGCGTTCAAGAACCGCACCGACTCGGCCGACTCCACTTGCGGCACCCCGGCAAGGGCTGCCGCGCTCGAACGGTATTCGACGACTGGCACGATGCCGCTCAGCACCGCGCCGACCGCGAGATAGAGCACCGTGCACGTGACAAGCGAGGCAATGATCCCGATGGGGAGATCGCGCTGGGGGTTCTTGGCCTCTTCGGCGGTCGTCGACACTGCGTCGAAGCCGATGTACGCGAAGAAAACGACGGCCCCCGCCGCCATCACACCCGGCCAGCCGTAGGGAGCAAAAGGCTGCCAATTCCCCGGGTCGACATACGAGATGCCGGCGGCCAAGAAGAACAGCACCGCCACCAGCTTGATGGCGACCATGACCGCATTGAAGCGCGCGGATTCGCGAATGCCCACCACGAGCAAGACCATGATGGCAAGCACGATCAGCACCGCCGGCAGGTTGATGATGCCCACCGGGGGAGCGGCGGCGAGCGCCACAGGCAGCTCGATGCCGAAGCCGACCAACAGCCGCTGCATGTAGCCACTCCAGCCGATGGCGACCGTCATCGAGCCGACCGCGTATTCGAGAATGAGATCCCAGCCGATCATCCAGGCGACCAGCTCGCCGAGCGTGGCATACGCATAGGTGTAGGCGCTGCCGGCGATCGGGATCATCGAGGCGAACTCGGCATAGCAGAGTGCCGCGAACGCGCACGCCAACCCGGCCGCCAGGTAGGACATGGTGATCGCCGGACCGGCCTGATTGGCTGCGGCGGTGCCCGTCAGCACGAAGATGCCCGTCCCGATGATGGCGCCGATGCCCAGCAAGGTGAGATCCCATGCCGAGAGACTGCGCCTGAGCGCTTTTCCGCCCTCTGCGACGTCGCCAACCAGCTGTTCGATCGATTTGGTCTTGAAGAGATTCGAATCCATTCACCCTCCAGGAAGCGACCGGCACCGACCGGCTCTGAACCCGCTGTGCTGGCGACCCCGGCGATTATAAGGGAGATGCGCGGGCGCCTCTTTCGAGCGCGGTCACCCACTGACGAACGCGCGCCTCGATGTCGCCGTGAAGAAGGTCGGAAATGACGGCGACTGCATCGGCGCCGGCTTCGATCACCGCGCCGGCGCGCTCGAGCGTGAGACCGCCGATGGCGACAATGGGCACCCGCCTCGCGGCGAGTCCCACCGCCACGCGAACCAAGTCAGGGCCCACGGCTTCGTCCCCCGTGCCCTTCGTCGTCGTGTCGAAGACCGGACCCACGGCGACGTACGACACAGGCTCGAGAAGCGCCGCCTCCACTTGCGTGCTCGTATGTGTGGAGAGACCGACGAGCGCCTCCCCCCCCACGATGCGCCTGACGTCACGCGGAGAAAGATCGTCTTGCCCGACGTGAACCCCGTGCGCGCCCGCCAGTGTCGCCACATCGGAGCGGTCGTTGACGATGAGCCGTGCATCCGCGCTTTGCGCGTCAGCGGCCATCAGCGTCGCGAGCTCGAGGAACGCGCCACTCGGCAACCCCTTCGCCCGAAGCTGCAGCAACCTCGCGCCTCCCGCCAGATACGCACGCCCGACATCGAGCGGGTCCCGGCCGACACGTGCGCAGCTTCCCATGTCAACAATGGCGTAGAGACGGGGCAGAATCATTGCAGATCTCAGATTGAAGATTGCAGATTGATTGTCGATCGACGATCCGAACGATGGCCGAATGGATTTACCGATCGGACGATTGGGTCCATTGCTACCAATTGGCTCGATCGTCCGATCGCCAAATCCATTCGTCGATCGGCGATCGAAGATCGACCATCAATCACCGATCTGCAATCTGAAGATCTGAGATTCTTCAGGCCGTGTCCGCCAGAGGCTCGGCCTTCACCTTCGGCTGGTACCGTTCCATGAAATGCGTGTTGAGCCGGCCGGCGATGAAGTCGGGCTCGTTGAGAATGCGCAGATGCAGCGGGATCGTCGTGCGGATACCTTCGACGACGGTCATCTCGAGCGTGCGCTTCATGCGCGCGATGGCTTCCTGGCGGTCGCGGCCGTGCGCGATGACCTTGGCGATCATCGAATCGTAGTGGGGCGAGATCGTGCACTCCGAGTGGGCCGCGGTATCGACGCGAACGCCGGGACCTCCAGGGACACTGAAGGCGTGGATGACGCCTGGTGACGGCACGAAGGTGAAGGGGTCCTCGGCGTTCACCCGGCATTCGATGGCGTGGCCGGTGAACGTCACTTCGCTTTGCTTGAAGGACAGCCGTTCGCCGGTGGCGATACGAATCTGCTCCTTGACGATGTCGATGCCCGTGACCATTTCGGTCACCGGGTGCTCGACCTGAATGCGGGTGTTGACCTCCATGAAGTAGAAGCTCCCCTTCTCGTCCATGAGGAACTCGAAGGTGCCCGCGTTGCTGTATTGCACGGCACGGGCCGCATCGGCCACGAGACCGCCCATTTTGCGGCGCAGCTTGTCCGATACGGCCACCGAGGGCGACTCTTCGAGCAGCTTCTGGTGGCGGCGCTGAATCGAGCACTCGCGCTCGCCGAGATGGATCACATTGCCGTGATGGTCGCCGAGGATCTGAAACTCGACGTGCCGGGGTGACTCGAGGTACTTCTCGAGATACACGTCGCCGACGCCGAACGCGGCTTCCGCCTCCCGTTGCGCCGTCTTGAAGGCGTGCGGCAGCTCCGAGGCGGCCGTGACGATCCGCATTCCCCGCCCGCCACCGCCGGCGACCGCCTTGAGGATGACCGGATAGCCGATGTCCTTGGCAATCTTGAGCGCCTTGTCTTCGCTCTCGAGCGGGCCGTCGCTGCCCGCCAGCATGGGGACGCCAGCCTTCTTCATCGCCCGCCGCGCCTTGGCTTTGTCGCCAAGAAGTCGGATGACGTGCGGATCGGGCCCGATGAAGCGGATGTGGCACGCCTCGCACACCTCGGCCAGATAGGCGCTTTCGGACAGAAATCCGTAACCCGGATGAATCGCGTCGGCGCCGGTGATCTCGGCCGCGCTGATAATCGCGGGCACGTTGAGGTAGCTCTCGCTGCTGCGCGCCGGCCCGATACAGATATCTTGGTCGGCAAACCGGACGTGCAGCGAGCTCTCGTCCGCTTCCGAATAGACCGCCACGGTCTTGATGCCGAGCTCGCGACACGCAAAGATGATGCGCAGCGCGATCTCACCCCGGTTGGCGACGAGGATCTTTTTGAACATAGGCTTCGTCGGGCCGCACTAATCCCGTAGCTCACTGAGACGGGTATGTAGGGCGGGCCTTCACGCCCGCTTTTTGGCGCACCGTAAGGTACGCCTACAGCAGATCAAGAGCGGCGGCCTTCAGGCCGGCCCAGCTTTCAGCCGTATCGCGAACAGCCGCTCACCATACTGCACCGGCTGCCCGTTCTCGACGTAGATGCTGGTCACTTCGCCGTCGTATTCCGAGTCGATCTCGTTCATCAGCTTCATCGCTTCGATGATGCACAGCACCTGCCCCTTCTTGACGGCCGTGCCCACCTCGACGAACGACGCCGCGGCAGGCTCGGGCGATCGGTAGAACGTGCCGACGATGGGCGATTTCACGATGGCGAACTCGGTGCCTTCCTCGACAGCCGCATCGTCGCTCTCTTCGGACGGCACCACAGGTGGCGCGGGTGCCGGCGGAGGCGTCGGCGACGAAACGGTTGCCGTCACCAGCGGCAAGGTCGTGGTGGGTGCGGCAATGACGTGTGTCACGGCGGTGCCGCTCTTGACTCGAAGCTTGAAGTTCTCCCGCTCGAGCTCGAACTCGGTCAGCTCGTTCTGGCGGATGAACTCGATGAGGCCTTTGATCTCGTCCAGGGTCATTCGCCGCTCATAGCCACACCGGCACGTCGGTCAAGCGCTCACCACCCGACGCCGTCACGACCACGTCGTCTTCGATCCGCACGCCGCCCCAGCCGGGAAAATACGCGCCAGGTTCTATCGTGAACACCATGGCCTCGGACAACAGGGGCTCTGGGCTGCCGTCTCCCGGCGGTCCGACGCGCGGGCGCTCGTGGATTTCGAGCCCGAGCCCGTGACCGGTGCCGTGCGTGAAGGCTTCTCCATAGTCCCCTGCGGCCAGGATGCGGCGCGCGGCTTGGTCCACCGCTTCCGGCGCAACCCCCGGCGCCACCGCCGCCATCGCCGCGTCTTGCGCCGCGGCCACAGCGTCGAGCACCTTGCGCTGGCGGCCGTTCGCCGCGCCGACCACCATCGTCCGTGTGAGATCGACGGCGTATCCATCGAGCACGCCGCCGACGTCGATGACGACGAGATCGCCGCGCTCAATGCGTTCGTCGCCCGCCCGATGGTGCGGAAGCGCCGAGTTGGCGCCGGCCGCGACGATGGTATCAAATGCCGGGCGTTCGAACCCGACCTGCCGGAGCCCGGCCTCGAGCGTCCCGGCCACTTCTCGTTCGGTCAGCCCCACCAAGGCCGTCGGGAGTATACGCTTAGCCACCGTTGAAAGTCTCGCCGCTGCATCGCGCAGAATGCCGACTTCCCAGGCATCCTTGACGGCGCGCAGCCCCTCCACGAGCCCATCGGTCGGCACAAGCTCCGCCCTCGGCGGCGCGAGCGTCGGCGCCGCCGTCAGCGTGCGGTGCCTGCGGACGGTGAGATGCGATTCTTCGAAGCCGACGCGCCGGCCGGCGAAGTCGCCAAGCGCCCCTATCAAGGCCTCTTCGTAGGAAAGCGACGAGGGCACGATGATCGGCACGACTACCGGCCACTCTCGTTGCCGGCGCCGCACCACAGCGTCATAGCGGCTGTCGCTGATCAGGCGGATGGTGTCGGCGGTGACGAGTGCCAGACCGGCCGATCCGAAGAACCCGGTGAGATAC
>JAIVJN010000108.1:10084-15113 GCA_020200025.1 Acidobacteriota bacterium
GTCTGGTCTGGGGCGGCTCCACGGGGAGGCCCGGCGCGTTCGCGTCCGCGGCATCCGCGAGCGCTCGCGTAATCTTCGCGATCGTTTGCTCGAGATCAGAATCGTGGCGGGCCAGGCGGAACGCGGTCTCGTAATGGCCGAGGGCCAGCTCGAGGTTCCCCCGTCGCTGGCTGATCTCTGCCATCCCCCGAATCGCGGCCAAGTTATCGGGAGCGGTCAAGAGCACCAGGTCGAACTCGAGCTCCGCGTCCTCGAGCTGACCCGTCGCCATCATCGCGCGGCCAAGCGTGACGCGCGCGGAGAGATAGCCTGGATGGTGCTGCAGTCCTGCCCGGCACAGGCGCACGGCTTCGTCGTTGTCGCCCGCGCGCCGGCATTCCTCGGCCAGTTGCGCAAAGGCCACCGCCGACGGGTCCGATTGGACCCGTCGGCGAAGCTCGGTGATGCGTGGATTCTCGGCGGCCACTCGTGGCCTCAGCCTCCCCGGCGCGAACGGGACGACGAAGACGACCCGAGCTAGCGCGGCCCGCCGGTCGACGTGGCTGTCGCCACTCCTACATTGACGGTCTGCGAAATCACCCCTTCTTGATTCGCATCGTCGGTCACCACCAGGGTGACCACGTAGGCGCCGGGTGTGTTGTAGCCCTTGGACACGGTGACGCCCTGGTCGGTGCGGCCGCTGCCAAAATCCCAGGAGTACGAGACGATTCGGCGCCCCTGCGACGCGCGAGAGGCCGACGCGTTGAAGAAGATTACCTGACCGGGAAGCGGCGAGCTCGGCGAGAACACGAAGTTCGCGGTCGGGGGTGTGCTGGCCGCCACGGTGACGGCTTGCGCGACGACAACGCTCTGGCCGCGCTCGTCGGTGACGGTCAAACGGACGGAGTAGGAGCCGGGGGCGCGGAACTCGTGAGTGGCGACGATGCCGCTCGCGGTGCCGCCGTCGCCGAATGTCCACGCGTAGCTGCAGCGCGCGCCGCAGACGACGCCTTCGTCGGTGGTGCCGGATGCATCGAACGTGGCCGCGATGAACGCCGTGATCGGTGTCGGCGTGACCGTAAACGCGGGAACCGGCGCGCCGTTGGGCGGCAGAATCACGCCCGGCGGGATGAGGCGGATATCGACCCGCCGCCCGGTTTGGCCGCGGAAGTCGTTGCCGATCGGCATCGCGACGATGGTGACCTCGGTGCCCAGACCGGTCGATTCGCGGGGCCGCGGCGGCGCTGTATAGGTGACCCGCGCGCGGCCATCGTCGCCGGTGACGACGGTCTTGGCGGACAACACGCCGAAGTCGATGGGCATGCCGTCGACGGTGACGTCGAGGCGCATGGCCAGGGCGCGCACCGGGCGGCCGTTGTGATCCATGGCTTCGATCTGAATCGACGACTGCGAGACGCCGTCTTGGAGGATGGCGTCGGGCACCGCTTGCAGGTGCAGGGCCAGGGCCATTTCCGACGGTCCGGCCAGCGCCGGCGCCGAGGTCTCATCGACCGTGCAAGCCGCGACGGTGACCGCGGAGAGGACCGCGAAGACGAAACGTGCGTTTCTCAAGAGGCTCATACCCGTTACTCCCGCTCCTCCGGAACTGTCATCGCTGACGCCGTCGCGCATGTCCTGTGTGCCGGTTACTGGGGATCGGCGAAGTCGCCGAAGTTGACCGTCATGGTCGCCGTGGCCTGGACCTCGTTGCCCGCCTGGTCGCGGCCGAAGAACGTGAACTCGGCGATCGTGCTGATCAGGTTTTGCCCGCCAGAGCGCGCCAGGTTCCTGAGGGGCGGCTCCTTTTTCATCTGATGGCGCACGATCTCGAACCCCGCTTGCGCCGTGCCCGAGGATGGAATAGTGATCGTGAAGGCACCATCGAATCCGTGCGGAACATCGACCCCGGGCGTGTTGCGACCGTCGGCACGGCGGAAACTGACCCGGTAGCGGTTCAACGTGATCTGATTGATGGTGCTCGGCGCGTTCGGGTTCGCCACCGTGCCGGGATCCTTGAGGGCGAGGCGGAACGTGGCTCGCCCGAGGTCGTTGTAGATCGTCGCCACGCGGACGGTCTGCCCGCCGACCTGTTGCTCCACCATCGTCTCGACGTCCGACAGCAGGAACGTGCCGAAGGTGTTCGGATCGGCGCCGGACGCGCCCTGGATGGAGTCGACGATGACGAATGCCGGGGATCGACCGGCGTCCGCCAGGTCGCTGCAAGAGGCGGTCGTGAGCACCGCCGCCGCGCACAGGCTCAACCGAACGGCGCGGGTCAAGAAGGGCTTTCTCATGATTCGTGTCCTCGCGTGCACGTCTCTCGTCGCCATGCGTCGCTAGCTGCGGGTGATGCGGGGCGTGATGAAGATGAGGAGCTCGCGGCTCTCGTCGCCCACGATGTTGCGTTTGAACAGCCAGCCAAGCAGCGGCAAGCGCCGAAGCCCGGGCACACCGCTCTCGTTCGTCTGCTCGTTGCTGAGATAGATGCCGCCGATGACCGTCGTTTCGCCGTCGCCGACGAGCACACTCGTGAGCGCGCGCTGGGTGTTGATGGGCGGAATGCCGTTGACGGCGCGGCTGAAATCGGCCGTGGCGTTCTCGAGCGAGATGCGCATGATGACGGTGTTCGATGCCGTGATCTGCGGCGTGACCCGCAACGTGAGCGCGGCATCTTTGAACTGCACCGTGACGGTGTTGTTCGCCACGGTCTGGATGGGAATCTGGACGCCTTGGGTGATCTCCGCCTCGACGTTGTTCTGCGTGGACACGCGCGGCGTCGATAGGAGGCGGCCCTGGCCGTTGCGCTCGAGCGCGGAGAGCGCCACGTCGAGATTGAACGCACCAGTGATCGAGCCGAGGGCGAGACCCAGGGCACTCGATGCGTTGGGCGCCCCGAGGCTGACGGCGCCGTCAGCGCCGCCGGGGCCTTGCGGCTCGCCGATGCGACCGGTCAGGCTGCCGCTGTTGGGAAAGGCGAGGCCGGTCGTATTGCCGAGGGCAGCGTCGGCGCGGGCCGTGAGGCCCCATTGCACACCCAGCTCGCGGGCGAAGTCACGGGTGGTCTGGATGATGCGCGCCTCGATCTCGACTTGCGGCTGCGGCCGATCGAGCGCGGCGAGAATATCGGCGGCACCCTGCAGCCGGTCGGCCAGGTCGCGAATGATGAGGGTGTTGGTGCGGGCGTCGACCTGCACTTCGCCGCGGGTCGACAGCGCACTGCGCGTCACGATCGGCACCAGGTCCTGCGCCCGCGCGTAGCTCAGCGGCCGCGTGAGCACCCGCAGCTCGCCCGCAAGCGCCTGCGCGTCGGTCAACTTCCGGCGTTCCGCTTCTTCGTCGGCGAGCACCGTGATGGGCGCGATGCGCACGATCGTGCCGTCCACGGCGTAGCCCAGCTTGTTGGCCTTCAAGATGATGTCGAGCGCCTGGTCCCAGGGCACATCGCGGAGCGACACGTCAACAGTGCCGGTGATGCTCGGATCGATGACGACATTGAGGCCGCTGATCTCCGAGAACGTGCGCAGCACCGCGCGAAGATCCGCACCTTGAAAATCGAGGGTGATGGGGTGGCCGGTGAATCGCGGCGTCGTGGTTGTCTGTGGCGACAACGTGACGCCTCCGGTGGGCGGCTGGGGCGGCGGCGGTGCGGCGGGCTCTTGCGACAGAAACGCCGCGGGTTGCGCGGCCGCGGACAAGAGGGTCGCGGGGCCCACCGGCGCCAGATCGGTGTTGAGTACGACAGGCGCTACCTCGCGCACACGCGTGGCGGGGCGCGCAGGACTCGCACCCGCAGATGGCGCACCCTGGGCCGACGCGCGGTCGACTTCGACGACGATGAGGTTGCGGGTGCTGCGGACACGGTGCGGCGCAGGGCGCTCGAGATCGACGCGGATGCGCGCCACCGGCACGCCGTCAGCCGACGTTGTCCCTTCGACGCGAACCGCACGCACCGGAGCCAGGGGGTCGATGAGGCTCGATGCCGCAACGGCATCGGCACGAACGTTACGCAAATCGACAAGAACGGTCAGGGCATTGGGCTGGCTCGTGACATAGGCTACCGGCTCGGTCGCTTCGATGCGGATCGTGCTGAGACGACCGTCGAGCCGCGACGAAATCGCGCGCAGGGTGGGCAGCTCGGTGCCCGAGGCCGCTCGAGCGCTGGCGCCGCCCGCAGCGCCGGCCGCCGCCAGTACGCCGGCGAGCGCCGCGGCGATCGCGACCCGGGCCCGGGTGCCGCGGCGCGCCGCGCTGGGGTGCCTGTCGTGTGACTCCATCACTGGACCTCTTCTCCACCGCGCAGGTACTTGCGAACCTCGCGCTGCTTGTCGACCGAGAGCGGATCGTTGATTTCTTGCATCAGGATGAGCAGCTGCGGCGAGATGCTCCGGACCATGCCGTCCATCAACTTGTCGCCCTGCCGCACCGTGTAGGTCTTGCCGTTCGGCGCGCCGACCATGGCCACCCAGCCTTCGCGGCTCTGCACGATGCCGCGGACGACGACCTCGTTGACGAGAAGCCCGTTCACGCCGTCGGGCCGCTTCCCCACCTGGTTTCGCCCAACCTCCGTCGTGCCGCGATTGATCAGGCTCAAGAACGGATCGCGTCGCCCCTCTGGCGCGTAGGTGAAGTGGGACGGCGGCGTGGGCGGCGCGTCGGCAGGCGTCGCCCGCGCCGCGCTGGGCGGCGGAGTCGATGGCGCCGGCGTTTGCGCGACCCCGAGCGCGCCACTCACAGCCAGCGCGAGCACGAGAGAGGAGACGCGCACCCTCATTCGGTCTTCTTCACCGGCGCCTTTTTCGCCGGCGCTCCTTTCTTGTTCTTGCTGTTGGGGGTGACCTCGGCGGCCGCGGCGGGTTGCTCGATGAGCACGAACGTCGTGGCCGTGCACGACACATCGATGGTCGCGTGCGGCGCCGGCTCGCGACGCGCCGTGATGGCGATGTCGCCGACGTTGATGATGCGCGGGAACTTGCTGACCCGATCGAGAAACAAGCCCAGGTTGTGATACGTGCCTTCGAGCTCGAGCCCGATGGGCCACTCGGCGTGAAGC
>JAIVJN010000109.1 GCA_020200025.1 Acidobacteriota bacterium
GGCCTGGATAGCTGCGCCTGGTGATCGACCCTGCCGTGTCCTGGTCATCGTCATCGGGCTCCGCGCCACGACAACTCGGCTGACCCTTTCGGCGGGACGAGGCTGTGCGATGCCTTCCAGGCGTGTCCGACGCTGCATCCGGTTTACCGTCGGCTGCTGAAGCTCACGCTGGAAGAATTGCGCGTGATCGAAGATCACCTCGGCCAACTCGATCAGCAGATGGCCGACCTGCTCGCGGCCCACCACGACGCGGTGCAGCGCCTCGCCGAGGTCCCCGGCCTCGGCGTCGATTCCGCGCAGCAGATCATCGCGGAAGTCGGCGTGACGGCGGCCACGTTTCCCTCACCGAAACACCTCGCGTCGTGGATGGGCGCCTGCCCCGGCAACGAGGAGAGCGCGGGCATCAACTACAGCCACCGCTGTCCCAAGGGCAACCGCCAGATGCGGCGCGTCCTCAATCAAGCTGCAAACGCGGCGGTGGAGGCCAAGGGCACGATCTTCGCGATCGCCTATCGACGGCTCGTCCCGCGCCTCGGGCACGCCCAAGCCATCGGTGCCATCGCGCACCGACTCTGTCGTCTCATTTGGAAGATTCTTCACCAAGGCATTCCGTACGAGGAACGCGGACCAGCGGTCAGTGCAGAGGCGAAGAAGGTGCGGGCGCGCAAGATGATCCGCGAACTGCAAAGTCTCGGCTACCGCGTGGAACCGATCGCAGCTCCATCGGGCAACCCGGCATGATGGGGAGCGATTTTCGACCCTGGTTGATCAGTGCCGCATGACCCACACCGGCCCGAAGGCGCCCATTTCTCGGGCATGCAGGACTCGCCACACCGCGCGGTCTCGGCCCGGCTTGTCCGAAGTTTGTATACATTTTTCTGACAGCCGCCCGCTGATCGGCGCGTCCGAAAAATGTGTACAAGTATCGGACTGTGGCTGATCTCAAGCAATTCTCTACTCCGCCTTCAGCGCCTTGACCGCATCGACTCCGGTGGCCCGCTGGACCGGCAGATAGCTGGCCAGTGCAGCAGCCATGGCCAGGATGAGCGGAACAGCAACATACGTGACCGGATCCAGCGGGCTGATGCCGAACAGCAGAGATGGATACCGATTTCGCGCCTCCGCTCCGACACTTTAGAAGTAGAACTTCAGCACCAGCTCGATCACTCGTGGGGCGCTGACGGTGTTGGTGATGATGCCGAAGGTGTTCGGCACCGAGATATCCCGCGCGGGCGGGCCAAAGCTCGGGTGGTTCAGTGCGTTGAACGCCTCGATCCTGAACTCGGCGTAGCGTGTGCCCTGGATGTCGACGCGCTTGGCAAGCATCAGGTCAAGGTTCGTGTAGCCTGGCGCGCGCGCGACCCCAACCGGGCAATTGCCAAAGGTGCCGAGCGGCGCCGCCGCAAATGCATTGATGTCGAGCCATCCGTTGATCGACTGGTTCGAGGGCACGGGATCGCCGACGCAGTTGGGGCGCTCGAACCCGCGCTCTCCTTGGAGCGAGCGCGCGCGACCATCGATCACCGTGATCGGCAGCCCGGTCCGCGCGTGAAAGATGCCGGCCACTCTCCAGCCGCCCAGGACGGCATCGAGCGGCCCGGACCAATCGGAGCCGAACCGACGGCTCCTGCCGAACGGCAGCTCGTAGGTGGACGAGAAGACGAGGTTGTGTCGAACGTCGTGGAATGCCGGTCCCCATTCGGCCTCGGGGTCGTAGGTGTTCTGCCAGTAGGCGCCTTCGGTGGCGCCGGTGACGCCCTGCAATCCTGAGCCGCCGAAGACGCCGTAGAACCCGCGGTTGTTGGTGGTGCCCTTCGCGAGCGTATAAGACGCCAGGAACTCGACGCCGTTTGCCGAGCGTTGACGAACACTGGCCTGCATCGAGTTGTACTTGCTGCCCGATCGAGACGCCGTTGTGGCGATCGTCGTGACCAGCGGTTGCGCTTGAAAAAGGGGTCGCCGTGTGTTTTTTGGCGCCCAGCTCGACGGATCGCCGACGCCAGGCAAGGCCTGGTTGCCCTCGACCGGCGTCACCAGATGGTTCGCCCGGTGACCGACGTAGCCGACTTGGGCCGACATGGCCGGTGTCAGGCGGTACTCCACGAACGCATTCCACTGATGGGTGAACTGCGGGCGGAGGTTCGGGTCATAGGCTCGCACGTTCCCGCTGGGCGTCGTGCCCGGCACCAGTTCCGCGAAGCCGGTCCCGATGGTGCCCGGCCCCGTCGTCACGTCGTAGTTGACCGCGGACTCGAAGAAGAACGGCGGGTTGAGCGGAAGCCGCAGGTTCGCGCCGGTGCCCTCCATGAACTGGGACACACCGTAGCCGCCGCGGAACACGAGGCGCTCGGTCGCGGTCCACGCGGCGCCGACGCGCGGCTCGTAGCCTTTGTAGTAAGGCTCATAGAGTGCGCGCTCCTCGATGCTGCCGTCCTGAGCGAAGATCTGCCGGCCAGTCACGAGATCGAAGTTCGACTGTCGATTCTCCATTTCCACAAGTGGCGATGTGTACGCCCAGCGAAGCCCCACGTTCACCGTCAGGTTTTCCAGGACCCTGAAGTCGTCCTGAGCGAAGACCGAGATGCGATTCTGCAAGTGCGTCCACGGGTCGTTTGGGTCACCGCCGCCGCGCCCCTTGTTGGACACCTGATCGAGAAGGAAGTCGGAGAACGCAAACCCCGTGAAGGCGCCGTTGAAGGTGATGAAGCCAAGCAACCCGTTGTTTCCCGCGTAGAAACGACGCTGGTTGTAACGTAGTAGCTGCCCACCAAACTTGATCGAGTGGCGTCCCTGCTGCCTGGTGCGGTGAGGCCGCTGCCCCATGCAATCGAGCTCAGCCCGTCGATCGGTTGTCCCCCCGCGATCCCGTACAGAGCGTTGCCAGCGCCCACCCCGGCCCAGTCGAAGGTCTCCGCAGTGACAACGGTCCTGCTGTATCCAACCAGCAACTCGTTGATCATCGACGCGCCGAAGAGGCGATTCCAATTGAAGCCGACGTTGTGGAACGGCTGGTCGTTTCGCGTGGTAAAGACCAGCGGGAAGGGCTGTCGGTCGCGCCGGTCCTCGTAGAGTGCGAACGAATAGCGCCCGAAGAACTTGTCGGTGGGCGACGCGCTCCAGTCGACCCGCACGTCACCCTGGTGGGCACGTATGGCCAGCAGTGTCTCGCCGACATAGTTGCCGGTGACACCGCCAGGTACAGTGCGGTTCGGCAACGGGTAGTTCACGGGATTATTCAGGATCGCGCGAGCGGTCGGGCTGATTCGGTTGGCCGGAATCTGGTTCCCGGGAAACGGCTGACCGGTGAGCGGATCGCGGATCGGGGTGCTCACGCTCGAGAGATCGCCGCGGCGCCATGCTTCCGGAGCAACCGAAGCGGTTATCGAGCCGGGCGCGTCCTGACGCGATCCCTGATAGTCGGCAAACACGAACAGGGTGTTCGGGACGAGGCGTCCGCCGAACGTGCCACCGAAGATGTCCTGCCTCCGCTCTTGCTTGGGGGCGCCGGATCGGTTGTTTTCCCACGTGTTCGCGTCGAAGTCGCTGTTCCGATAGAACTCGAAGGCGTTGCCGTGAAATTCATTCGTCCCTGACTTGACCACCATGCCCACCACAGCTCCGCCGACGTTGCCCACGTCGGCTGCATAGTTGTTGGTCTCAACGCTGATCTCGGCCAGGGCATCAGGGATCGGCTGGTAGGCTACGCGGTTATCGATCGTCTCGTTGACGTCTAGCCCGTCGACGGTGAAGTTGTTGGTCTGCTCGCGGTTGCCGTTCACGAACGGCCGGTTCATGTTCACGCTGCCGATGTTGGTGAAGCCGCGCGGGTTGTAGGTGACAGTTCCGGGCAGGAGAAGCGAGAGCTGGCCGGGGTTTCGACCATTGAGCGGGAGGGATTGCACGGTATTCCCCGATATCACCTCGCCCACCGTCGTCGTCTCGGTCTGCAGGATCGGCGCAGCGCTGACCACTTCGATGGTCTCGGCAATAGCCCCGACACCCATCTTGAAATCGAGGCGCGCCACCTGCCGGGCCTCGAGTGTGATGGGCGCCGTGGTCGAGGTCCGGAATCCTGTCAGCTCCGCTTTGACGACATACGAACCGACGGTGACGGGCGTAATGGTGTAATTGCCGGCCGAATTCGTCGTCGCTACCTGCACGACACTGGTCGCCTGGTTGGTGGCGGTCACGGTCACCCCCGGCAGCGTGGCACCAGTTTCATCCGTGACGAGTCCCGTGATCGATGCGGTGCCGGTCTGGGCACGAGCGGCACTCGGCAGAAGGACGAGCACGATGCCGAGCAATGCGAGTTCAACGCGAGAACGCCATGACGTCATGATGACCCTCCTCGTTTGGACACTGAACCATACAAGCTCACCGGGTGGGTTGTCTACGAGAGACGAGGATGGTCGAAGGCAGAGACGGTCGACCGTGGCGGCCGTGATCGGCGCCCGTGCGCGGTCCGTCAGTTGCTGCCGGCGCGAATCGCGCGACCCGGTCTGACGTCTGGCACGAGCTGCTCGTCGCGTACGACGAAGGTGCCACCGACCAGCACGTGGCGGATCCCTTCGGAATACTGTGCGGGCTTCTCATAGGTTGCGCGATCGATCACTCGCGCCGCATCGAAGACCGTCAGGTCGGCGTCCGCCCCGACCGCAATTCGTCCTTTGCGCCGCATGGCAGGCACGAACGGCTCCAGACGCTGCGCGACCATCAGGCTGATTTTTCGGAGTGCGGTCGTCAAGTCGAGCACCTGCTGCTCGCGCACGTAGCGCCCCAACACGCGGGCATAGGTGCCGGCCCCACGCGGATGGCCTCCGCCGCCAGTGAGTGGCACGCCGTCGCTGCCGACCATCACGCCGGGGTGTACAAGCGCGGCACGCACCGATGCTTCGGGGATCATGTGAATGACCACGAAGCCACCCTGCTTGCGGTAGCGCCCAAAGCTCTCTTCTGTGAGACGTTCCCCCGTAGCAGCCCACTGGACGTCGCTGAAGCCGATCGCGAATCGCTCCTGCCATCCCGGATCGAAGAGCGCCGACTGCAAGTAGGTGGACGCCGCCGTGTAGGGATACACCTCGGTGGTGACGTCGAGACCGCGGGCGCGGGCGCCGTCGATCATCTGCAGCAGCCGTGGCGTCTGGCGCAGGCCGTTGCTGCCGATGTGCACGATGTGCACCGAGGCGCCGGTGGCGGAGACATTGGCGAGCACTTCCTGTAGCGCGTCGATACTCCCTCCTGGCTCGATTTCACCTGCCGATCGCATGTGGATGAAGGACAGCGCTTTGCGGCGCGCAGCCAGCTCGAACACGCGCAGCAACTCGTCGCGGCTGGCCGCGGGCGTATACGCTGGGCCCATCCCAATCCCGAGTGCGCCTTCGGCGAGACCGCGGTCCAGCCTCGAGACCATCGCCTCCACTTCGGGGCCGGACGCCGTGCGGTACGCCCAGTCAGGACGCGGATCGTTTGTCGCTTGTCGGGTCGCGCGAATCTCGTCCCACGTACCCTTCTCGTGTAGCACCGCGATGCGCGACGAAATGTGGCCGACACTCGCTCCGTAATTGAGCAGCGCGTCGCCTTCCCGCGATCGGTACCAGTCCGCGATGGGCATCGCGCCGCTTTCGAGCTCGAGCGCCGTGGTGACGCCGTCTCGCGCCTGAAACTGGTTGCCCTCGAGGCTCTGCGCGTGAGCGTGCGGGTCGATGAAGCCGGGTGCGACGACCAACCCCGATACATCGAGCGATGCGGTGCCGGCGAGCGGCGTGGCGCTGACCGCGGCGATCTCGGTGTCGCGGATGCCGACGTGTCGGATCGCATCGAGACCCGAGGCCGGATCGATGACCCGTCCGCCCGCGAGCACGAGATCGAACGGTCCCGCGGACTGCGTGCCCCGCCCTTGCACAACGGCGAGAGCCACGACGACCACCGCGCCGGAGAAGATGACCCCGAATCGAAACAAGGTGGGCGCGATTGCACACGATGAACCCCTCATGTCCGAAGGATGATATGGGCGTACTCGATTCGGCACCATCGAAAATCCGCATCGCGAAGGTGGGCGCGCCGTCCTGTGCCGTGATCATCTCGCAATCGCTACGGCAGGCTGGCCGCGCGCGTACAGCGCGCACACGATCTGCGTGACTGGCGAGGCGGGAGGGACCCGTGCCCACTCCTCACGAGCCGCGGCACATGGGACGCCCGGGAGTATGATCGAACGCCTGAACCTCTACAATCAGATCGACGGGACCCGCAACGATCGCATCGAAGTGGTGTGGCCCATTGCTGGCCGTGGAAAGTCCCAGTGACCGAGATGCTTGACAAGCCCCCTGCCTGACGGATAATTCGGCCCATCATGTGGAGCAGAAGGCGTTTCATCGAGAGCGTGTCAGCCCTCCCGTTCCTGGGGGGCATCGTCGGCGCGAGCCCAGCCATCGCGGCGGCGGCAGCAGCGCCTGCGAACGGACGCGATTACTTCCGCGAGCTGGGTGTCCGTCCCTTCATCAATGCGGCTGGGACGTATACGGCGATGACGGCGTCGCTGATGCCTCGCGAGGTGATGGAGGCGATCAAGTACGCCTCCGAACATTACGTGATGCTGGACGAGGTCCACGACAAGGCGGGCGCCCGCCTTGCCTCGTTACTGCACTGCGAAGGGGTGATGATCACGTCTGGCGCCGCGGCGGCGCTGACGTTGGGAACCGCGGCGGTCCTGACGGGGACGGATCGACAGAAAATCGTGGCTCTGCCCAACCTGGCCGGGATGAAGAGCGAGGTCATCACGCAGAAGACCCACCGCTTCGGGTACGACCACGCGGTGAGGAATACCGGCGTCACTATCGTCGAAGTCGAGACCCGCGACGAGCTGGAGCGCGCGATCAGTCCGCGGACGGCGATGATGCTGTTCTACAACGCGAACAACTTCGTCGGGGAGATCAAGGACGAGGAGTTCGCGCAGCTCGGACGGAAGCACGGCATCCCCACGCTCAACGACTGCGCGGCCGATGTGCCGCCCGTCGAGAACCTGTGGAAGTACACCAAGATGGGATTCGACTTGGTGGCGTTCTCTGGAGGGAAGGGGATTCGAGGACCACAGAGCGCTGGCCTGCTCCTCGGCAGGAAGGATCTGATTGCCGCGGCGCGCCTGAATGGCCCCCCGAACTCCGATTCGATTGGCCGCGGGCTGAAGGTGAACAAAGAAGAGATGCTCGGCATGCTCGTGGCCGTGGAGCTCTATCTCAAGAAGGATCACGACCGGGAGCGGCGCGACTTCGACGAGCGGGCCGAGACGATCAGGAAAGCGGCCACAGCCGTGCCCGGGGTCAAAGCCGAGGTGTTCGTGCCGGAAGTCGCCAACCACGTGCCCCACATTCGCATCTCGTGGGATGCCGGATCGGGTGGGCTGACCGCTGGCCAGGTCGTGCAGGCCATGCGGGATGGTCAGCCCTCGATTGGCGTCCGTGCCGAGGACAACGCGCTCGTGATTGGCGTGTGGATGATGCGGGATGGCGAGGACAAGATCGTTGCCCGTCGCCTCCGTCAGGTGCTGGAGCGGAAAGGGTAAGCGTACGCGTCGTGCCGGTGGACCGCCGTACCTTCGTCGTCAGCGCAACGCTGGGCACTCTGAACGTTGGACTCGTGGGCCTGCCGCTCGGATGGGCCCTGCCTGATGACGCCAAGACCCTGAAGGTCGATGTTCACGCTCCCGAGACGCCAGTCTCTCCCCTGGGGATGCCGGGCCTCTTTCCGGGCAGAGCCGTAGAGGTGCATCATCCACGGCCGATCGTCGATGGGCGAGTGTCACAGCCCGCGGTGCGCGCGATGGTCGATGCTGGCATGACGTCCCTGACCGGAGATTCCGCCGCGAAGGATGCATGGGCGAAGTTCTTCGTGCCGTCCGACATCGTCGCGCTCAAAGTCAACCCGTCGGGGGTTCCGGGCACGACCACGTCGATGGCGCTCGTTCGTGAAGTGGTCCGCGCGCTCAACGACGTTGGCGTTCCCAACAAGAACATGATCCTGTACGACAGGAACTCGCCTCAGCTCGAGGTGAACGGGTATCACGCTCTGGTGCCGCCTGGCGTGCGAGTGTTCGGGCTGGATCGACTCGGCGGGTACGACCTGGATGTGTTCTGCGAGATGGACTGTTTCGGTGAGCGCGAAACGCGTTCCTATCTTGCGACGCTGGTGAGCCGCGAAGTCACCAAGATCATCAACCTTCCGTGCCTGAAGGAACACAACGCGTCCGGCGTGACCGGGTGTCTGAAGAACCTGGCGTATGGCTCTTTCGACAACGTGGCTCGTACGCATGCGAAGACCAAGACATGGACCGATCCAGCGATCGCGGTGATGTGCACGGCACCCCCTCTCCGATCCAAGTCGGTGCTGCACAT
>JAIVJN010000341.1 GCA_020200025.1 Acidobacteriota bacterium
GGCACGACGGAAGTGACGCCGTTGTCGCAGTCGTTCTACTCCGGGATGGTGACGGGCCTCGATGGCCAGCCCATGGACCTCGCGCGCTTCGACCGGCAGGTGACGCTCGTCGTCAACGTCGCCAGCCAGTGCGGCTTTACCCCGCAGTACGCAGGCCTGCAGGCGTTGCAGGATCGCTACCGCTCGCAAGGTTTCACTGTGTTGGCCTTTCCCAGCAACGAGTTTGGAACACAGGAGCCCGGCTCGCCCGAGGACATTCGCGCCGTCTGCGACCGTGAATTCGGGGTGCGATTTCCTGTCTTCGCCGTGGTGCAGACCAAGCCGGGGCCGGGTCAGTCCCCCGCCTACGCGCGTCTCGCAGAGAGCGGACATCTTCCCGCATGGAACTTCTATAAGTTCCTGCTTGGACGAGACGGACAGGTAGCGGCGGTGTTTCCCACGAATGTGGAGCCCGACTCGCCGCAGCTACGCGCCGCGGTCGAGGATGCGCTGCGCCGCCATTGATGACGGCACACGCCACACGAGCGAAGGACGCTGACGGTTGCCGGGTGTTGGCTTCTGCCGTCTGCCGTTCGCCGTCTCCTGTCTGCCGTTCGCCGTCTCCTGTCTGCCGTTCGCCGTCTCCTGTCTGCCGTCTGCCGTCTCCTGTCTGCCGTCTGCCGTCTGCTAGTGCCGCGTGCCAGCCAGCAGCTCGTCGCTCAACTCGAGAATCGATCCACACAGGCGCGACGGGCGTCCGCGATCGTCGCGGGCGGCTTGGCCGGCAAAGACGAAGTAGGCGAAGCCGCCCGTGCCTCGGCGGAGCCGCAGCATCAGGCGGAGCGGCGCACCCGACGTCAGATGTTGGGTCAAGGCGCGCTCCAGGCGCGCACAATCCTCGGGATGCGCCAGGGCGTGGAACGAGGCGGGAAGCCGCTCGCCGCTCGTGAAGCCGAGCAACTCGTAGGCACGCGCGGACCACGCGATCGCGCTGGTCTCCAGATTCCATTCGAAGACGCCGACGTGCTGGGCGTCGACCGCGAGTCGCCACGACTCCTCATGATCGCCGACCGCAAGCTGGGTCTGTCGGCGCGCGCTCACGTCGACCACCACCCCGACATAACCGGCCAAGCGCCCATCGTCGTGTGTGAGCGGCACAGCCCGATCTTCCACCCACGAAACAGCGCCGTGCGGTGACTGGAAGCGATACGCCTGGTCGAAGCGCTCGTGTGCCAGAGCGCTCGCCTCCCAGTGGCCAAGCACTCGCTGGCGGTCATCCGTGTGCAGTGAGCGGCGCCAGCCCTCGCCGCTCGCTTCCTCGCTCGAGACACCCGCCATGCGGCACCATTGCTCGTTGACGAAGAGATAGCGGCCGCGCACATCGGTCACGTAGATGCCCGCTGGGGCCACGGCGGCCAGCGCGCGAAAGAGATCGTCCTCTGCCGCGGGCGCCAGATTCTCTCGTCCGGGAGGCGCGTCGACAGGGGCGCGCGAAGCCGACCGCTGCATGGCCGCCGTCGACGTCCACCCGAGGTCGGATCGCCAGCTCGAGAGCGCGAAGCCCAACGCGGCCGCCGCCAGAATGCCAATCGTCAGGACGGTTTGCGGAAGGCCCGAGCTGCGGTCACCGCCCGAAACCGCCTGCTCCCACATCAAGACGATCGGCGAAGCCATCAGCACGGCAATCGCGATTGGCATCCAGATCCAGCGCCGCGACTCGCGCGCGGTCGGCGCCAGGGACAACGACCCGAGAGAGAGGGCGCCACCGAGGAGCGCTACGCCAGTCTGCACGGCAAAACCCGTCCCCTCATCCCATGACTCGACCGGCGTGCCACCGCCGCGCGAATAGCCAGCCAATACGGGCAGGCTGACCACAACCATCGGCACGGTGAGCCCGATGGCCAGGCGGCGGGAGCCGGGAGACGTCAGCACGAACACGCCCGCTGCGGCGCTGACCACGCCAACCGCGAACGACGGCGCCATGGATCTGACAAGGTCGGCGTTGGCGGCGCCAAGGGCGGTGGCCAACACGCGATCGAGTGCGGGGGGCAGGCTGAAGGCCGCTGACAGCAGTGCCAGGCCGCCAAGCGTCAATGGCACCGCGGCCACGGAACGGGCCGCACGGGGCGGACCTTGAAACGACAGAATCAGGGCCACGGCCAACAACATGAGCGAGAGGGATGTGGCCAGCTGGGCGGGCGCAAAGGACGCGTGCAAGCGGATCAGCTCGTGGCTGCCGGTCATCCAGCCGACGAGCGATGTGAGACCAACCGCGAAGAGCGCCGAAACCCCCGCCCAATGCAGCGCCTCGAGTACAAACCCGGCACGTCCCGCCACGCAGTTTTACGCAGCAAGCCCCACGCCATCGATAAGGATCGGCTCAGTGCTCCATAACACGCACTCGAACATAGTGTTAAGCGAAACCAACTGCGGTTCGCCTCGATCGAGATGGTGCGGGCGTGCGCGGCGTGATTGTCGGGCCGGGGCGCGCTTGCGTCCGCGTCACCGCCCTTGACCGCCGGCGGCGCCGTTCTTGACGATCCTCCCCCCTTTCATGATCAGTCCGACGCGGCGGAGCGCAGCGATGTTGCGCGTCGGATCGCCATCGACAGCAATGAGGTCGGCCGTCAAGCCCGGTTTGACGGCGCCGATCCGGCCGTCGAGATGGAAGAGCCGCGCGTTGACACTGGTCGCCGCGCGCACGGCAGCGGCCGCGGTCATGCCGTAGTCCACCATCAGCTCGAGCTCGCGCACGTTGTCGCCGTGCGCGTACACGCCGACATCTCCGCCGAAACAGATGCTCACGCCGGCGGCGAGCGCCGCCTTGAAGCTGGCTCGCTTGGCCGCAATACGCGGCGGCTCTGGTTCACTCCCCTTGCGCCAGCCGGCGTACTGCGAGGTGGCGTCGCCGGCGGCCAGCGTGGGACACAAGCCGACCTTGCGCTCGACCATCAGCCCCCAGATTTCAGCAGTGCCGGCGTCGCCGTGCTCGATCGTTCCGACACCCGCGACAATGGCGCGCCGCATACCCTCGGCGGTCGAGGCATGAGCCACGACGGGACGTCCGCTGCTCGTCGCGACCTCGACGATGCGAGCAAGCTCGTCGAGCGTAAAGGTGGGCCGAGCCTCGCCGTGGGGGCCCCAGCGGTAATCGGCATACACCTTGACGAGATCGACGCCTTTGCCAATCTGCGTCCGCGCGACAGCGGTTACCTGGTCGAGGCCGCTGGCTTCTTCAGCGCCCTGCGGGACGCTCCATTCCGTGGCAAAGCCCTTCGGTCCGTAGCTGCCGGTCGCCACCATGGCCGGACCGGCCACGATCATCCGCGGCCCTTCGATCAGCCCTTCCTCAATGGCACGCTTGAGACCGACGTCGGCGTAGCCTGCCCCTTCACTTCCGAGGTCGCGGACCGTGGTCACGCCGGCCATCAACGTGCGTTCGGCATGTGCCACGGCACGGACGACGCGATAGGCCAGCGGCTCGCGCGCCACCTGATCGTTCCACGTCGTTTCGTCGTAGGGGTGCAGCAGCAGATGTGAATGGCCCTCGATGAGGCCGGGGAGAAGCGTGGCACCGGGAAGTTGCAGCGTATGCGAGCCGGGCGGCGCTTCGATTGACGCGGCCGGGCCCACCTGCGCAATCTCTTGGCCCGTGACGAGGACGGCCCACCGTTCGTGAATCGCTTCGCCGTCGAAGACCCGGTCTGGCACCAGCAAAGTGGCAGGCGATGGCGGCTCCTGGGCGGATACCGTCGACCAGCAGAGCACCATGACGAGGAGTGAACGCCGACCTCTGGCGGGCATGGCGTGAGTATACGGGGGCTTGCGGGTTCCTGATTCTAGGCTTCAGGCTTGCGGCTCAAGGCTCGCGCTTGCGGCTTCAGGTCTTCAGGTCCTTCAAGTCTTCAAGTCGGCTTGACGCTTGACACTTCAGGTCTTCAGGTCCTTGCAACGCGCGGGAACTGACGGCGGCCGGGAGCCCGCCGACCTACACCACGTTCGACTCGCCGCGACCGCTCCGCGTGCTGAATCTGTCGAACGCGAACGACGTGAGATCGAGCTTCGGATCGCGGCCGACGATTAGGTCGGCGAGGATGCGGCCCGCCGCTGGCGAGTGCTGAAAGCCGTGTCCGCTGAAGCCGGCAATCACGAAGAGTCCGTCGATCGGCGAGGCCCCGATGATGGGATTGTGGTCGGGCGTCATCTCGTATAGTCCGGCCCACGCGTGAGAGACCGACGCGTGGGCCAACGCCGGCAACCGCGCCACAGCCACCTCGGTCACGCGCGGCAGGACGTCCCAACGAACGGTGGTATCGAAGCCGACCTCTTCCTCGGGATCGGCCATGCCGAAGAGCAGGCCGCCACCTTCGCGGTGAAAGTAGAACGTCGTGTCGAAATCGATCACCAGCACGCGGGTCGATGGGGTCTCACCACGATAGCGAGGGTCGTCCCAGCTTCTGTCGCCGTCGGGCTTCGCGATGAAGATGTGCCGGCGTTCCGGCACAATGGGCACGTCGATGCCGGCCATGCGCCCAACCTCTCCCGCCCACGGCCCCGCGGCGTTGACGACCATGCGTGATGCGATTGGGCCGCGGGTGGTGTCCACGCCCTCCACACGGTTCCTCGCGACAACGATGCGGGTCACTTCGGCGTCGCGCCAGAGGCGCACGCCCATCGCTTGGGCGGCCTTGGCAAACCCCATCGTCACCCCGTGCGGATCCGCCACGCCATCCGCGCCGCAGAAGGTCGCCGCGAGCACGCCGTCGATCGAAATACCGGGCGCGACCTCGGCAGCGCGCGCTCCCGATAGCCACTCCACGTCGACACCTTCCCTGCGTTGCAACGCGACGTTCGCTTCGAAGGTCCGCACACTGGCTTCGGTCGAGAGCAGGAAGAGATACCCGTGCCGCCAGAAATCGATTGGAAAGCCCAGTTCCTGCTCGAAGCGCGCGAACAGTGCAATCGACTCTTTCGAGAGCGCGATGTTGGCGGGATCCGAGAATTGATGCCGTACGCCGCCGGCGTTGCGGCCCGTGGATCCGGCACCGAGCTGCGTGTCACGTTCAACGAGAATGATGTTCGTGAGACCACGCCTGGCGAGATGATAGGCGGTGCTGGCGCCCATGCAACCGCCGCCGACGATGATCACATCCGCAGTGTGCACGGAGCGATCGTATACGGGCGGCTGCTCAGGTCGGCCGGGGGCTGAAGGGCTTGCGAAGAAATCTTCCGGCCACTACTTGCCGAGGTCAATGTCCCCAATGGCATGCCTCGTGTTTTGCTAGAATTTGCGCCTGCCGAATCGACGATGGATGTCAAAGCCCTTGCTGACGAACTTCGCGCCGCGTACGCGAGCGGCACCATCCTGCAGCCGCCCTCCGCGCGCATCAGCGGGTTCGACTTGCCCGCCGCGTACGCGGTGGAAGCCGAGCTGGCGCGCGCGCGCAGGGAGAGCGGCAGGACGGCGGTCGGCCGCAAGGTCGGCTTCGCCAACAAGGCGATGTGGCGGATCCTCAAATTGGACTCATTGGTGTGGGCCCACATGTATGACGACACGGTCCGCCACGCCCCGAACAATGTGGCGTCCCTGTCGCTTTCCGGGCGCGTCTCTCCTCGCCTCGAGCCCGAAATCGTCTTCGGCCTCAAAGCAACGATGCCCTCGGGCAGCACCGACGCGAAGAAGGATCGGGCAAGAGCTCGCTGCGCAGCCCCGCACTTTGCCTGGGCGAGCTCGCCGGCCTCGTCTCGCGCGGACCCGCCGCCGAGCCGCTGGCAGCCGGTGAGATCATCAGCACCGGCACGCTCACCACCCCGCAGCCCATTGCTGCGGGTCAGACGTGGACGGCTCGGGTCGAACTGCTCGACCTGCCGGACCTCACATTGCGCTTGGAGTAACGTCACTCATGGCCAACATGCCGCTGTCGCAGACCCTGGTCGATCTCATCGAGGACGCACCGGGCGACCGGACCGCCATCGTCTTGCCGGAAGACGGCGCGAAAGTCACCTACGATTCGCTGCGGCGACAGGTGCAAGCCGTCGCGGACCATCTTGCAGGCGTCGGCATCCGGCGCGGGGATCGGGTGGCGATGGCTCTCCCCAACGGTTTGCCGACCATCGTCGGATTCCTGGGCGCAGCGGTCGCCGGCACGGCGGCGCCGCTCAATCCGGGTTACCGCGAGGAGGAGTTCAAGTTCTATTTGCAGGACACCGACGCCAAGGTGCTGATGCTTCCGCCGCAGGGAGCCGAAGACGCGCGGCGGGCCGCGGGCGATCGGATGCCGGTCGTGAGCATCTCATCGGACGCGGACGGAACCTTGCACCTCGGCGGCGATGCAAGCGCCGGAACGGCGTCGGCACCGAGCGCCGACGACATCGCGCTCGTCCTCCACACGAGCGGCAGCACCGGGCGACCCAAGCGCGTGCCGCTCAAGCACGGCAACTTGGCCGTGTCGGTGCGCAACGTGGTCGACACCTACGGCCTCTCGCCCGACGATGTGTCGCTCTGTGTGATGCCGCTCTTCCACGTCCACGGCCTGGTGGCGTCGCTGCTGGCGACGCTGGCGTCCGGCGGCACGGTCGTCGTGCCGGCGAAATTCAACGCGCTCGGGTTCTGGCGAACCGTGCGCGATCATGACGTCACGTGGTATTCGGCGGTGCCAACCATGCACCAGATGCTCGTCGCCCGGGCGAAGGGCGGAGAGCAGCCGGACGCGGGGCGCCTGCGCTTCATCAGGTCTTGCAGCGCGGCGCTCTCGCCCGAAACCATGGCGCTCATGGAGCAGGCGTTCGGCGTGCCGGTGCTCGAGGCGTACGGCATGACCGAAGCGTCACACCAGATGGCGTCGAACCCCCTGCCGCCTGGCTCGCGCAAGGCCGGATCGGTGGGACCCGGCACCGGCGTCCGCATCGGCATCATGGATGCCGAAGGGCGTCTGCTGGCCCCAGGAGAGCACGGAGAAATCGTCATTCAAGGGCCGAATGTCATCGAGGGCTACGAGAACAATCCCGAGGCCAACGCGGCGTCGTTCTCGAATGGGTGGTTCAGGACCGGAGATCAAGGGTTTCTCGATGACCGGGGATATCTGACACTCGTGGCCCGCATCAAGGAGCTGATCAACCGCGGCGGCGAAAAGATCTCGCCGCGCGAGATCGACGAGCTGCTCCTGACGCATCCGCAGGTGGCCGAAGCCGTGGCCTTCGGTGTCGCGCATCGGATGTGGGGCGAGGAAGTGGCCGCGGCGGTGGTGTTGCGCGAAGACGCCACCTGTACAGAGGCCGACCTGTTGGCGTTCTGTCGAGAGCGCATGGCCGGTTTCAAGTGCCCGAAGACGATTCACCTCACGCAGACCATTCCGCGCACGGCGACGGGCAAGATTCAGCGTCGCGTCGTGGCCGCTGCGTATGCGGGGCAGCCTGCGTGAAGATCGTGGTCGCCGGCGCCGGCGCCATCGGGGCCTATGTCGGCGCGCATCTCGCGCGGACCGGCCAGGACGTCACGCTTCATGCCAGAGGTGCGCACCTGCGAGCCATGCAGGAGCGCGGTGTGCGCGTGGTGGCGGCCGAAGGCGAGTTCGACGTGCGGCCGAAAGTGACCGGAGATCTGGCAACGGTTGGCCCGGTCGACCTCGTGATTCTGGGCGTCAAGGCCCACGGGCTGACTGCGTTGGCGCCCGAGCTGGCAGCGCTCTTCGGGCCTGAGACCGTCGTCCTCAGCACGCAGAACGGGGTGCCCTGGTG
>JAIVJN010000342.1 GCA_020200025.1 Acidobacteriota bacterium
TCGGCGAGCAGCGTCCCAATCGTCGTCTTGCCCGAACCCGCGACGCCCATCAGGATCACGATCATTGGCATAGGGTCGCTGGCTCGGCCGCTTCGAGAACAGAGCAGCGACACAGGCACTCGCGGCTGAAGATTCGTTGTGTGAACCGTATATTGTCATGTTGTCGCCGGACGGTCAGAGCAGCGAGAATTGACGCCTTCGAGCGCACCGCTCTCTGCTGAACAGACATCAGCGAGAAGAACGCGGGCGTCGAACTAACGGCCGTGCCGCGAACGCTACAGTTCGGGAGAGAATCGGGTGGACGTGCCATGAAGCAGGGTTCCAGCCTCCGATCCTCTGCACCCTCGAAGAACTGATGGAGTCGTCCCATGGCCCGTGATGAAATTGTTGAAAGGACTCGACGAATCCGATCGCCTCGCGAAGGCACATGGCTGGACACGACCCATCGCTCAAGAAACGTCGCGCACAGGCCGCAAGTCATACGGACGGGGGCAACCGCTCCGGATCGATGGACGCGCAATTGAGATTTGCCATCGCCAACAAGCGCCTCATTGAGCTCGGTTATCACGGCACGCTGCGCGTCGCCGAGCCTCATGACTACGGCGTTCAGAAAGGCGCGACCAGGCTGTTGATCTACCAGCTTCGCAGCTCGGGACCGACCCGGAGGACAAGCGTCAGCGGTTGGAAGCTTCTCAGTCTCTCGAAAATCGATGGATGCACCGTCTTGGACGAGACGTTTCTTGGAAGTCGGGGACGATCGCATCAGAGCCATTACGTGTGGGATGTGGTTTACGCGCGCGTCACCTGAGTAGCGGGCCTCCGACCTCACCATATGGCGCACGTTAGGTCCGCCCGCGGGGGTCGCCACGTGACCCGACTGCGAGGGTCTCGGCGTGGCGACCTGCGATGCGTCTCAACGCTCTTCCACCTGCGCTTTCAGCCGGGCCAGAGCATCATCCCAGCCGCGAGGCAGCGTTGGCCTTCAGCGAGCTTGATCGGATTGAGCGTCCAGAGATGCTCCCGACCCCTGCGATGACCGTCGATGATTCCCGCCGCGGCGAGCACGTGCAGGTGCTTCGTGATCCCTTGCCGCGTGACACGGAAGCGGCCGGCCAGCGCCGAGATCGACGCTGGACCACCCCGGGACAGGCGGTCGAGCAGCGCCAGTCGTGTCTGATCGCCGAGCGCCGCGAAGAGCACCGCCGCGTCCGCCGGAGTCCGCTCAACCTGCCGCTTCGACATGCCTCTGCAGCCAGACGAGCACTTCGGTCCAGCCTTGGGTGTTGTCCTCGTAGACCTTGGCTCGCCGCGCGAGGGGGATTTGATCGAAGCCCGTCTCGGCGACGCTCAGGCGCGTGCCACGATCCGAGGGCTCCAGGGTGAACGTGACGGTGGTTCGCGGCTCGGCGGAGTAGTCGACACCGGAATCCACGGCACCCGGGTGCCATTGCCAGACAAGGCGGCTCGGGGGCGTCATCTCCGCGAATCGCACGCGAAACCGCTGCCCGGTGTGTTCCGCGTGCACAGATGTCATCCAGACCTCTTGGCCCGGTGCAATCTCACCCTCGATCGTCACCCGGAACCACTGCGAGAGCTCCACGGCATTGGTCAGCGCGCGCCAGACCCGCTCGGGCGGCGCGGCGATCTCGATCGTCTTGTCGATACGGCTCAGCTCGGACACCATCATCATGCAACCTCCAAGTTGCATGATAACGAGCTCGCTCGAGACACGCAACCGTTTAGTGGCATAACGAATATGAGGCGAAGTGGCGCGGCCGGAGGCCCTGCAGGTGATCCATCACGTGCAACGGGCAAAGTGCAGGGAGCCTGGAGTCATAGCCACGAAGAGCACGCGGGTCCACGAAGAAAGAACTGAAAATTCTCCGTGTGCCGTGACGGACCTACCGGACCCGGGAGCCGCCGGTCCGATTGTCGCGGACGAAACGATCGCGCGCCGGCATCACGACCTTCGCTAGCGATGCCTGGTCGAGGACGGCGTTCTCGGGAACGATGCCGTTCAGCGAGAGCAGGTAAGCGACGAGTCCGTAGACCTCGTCCGCGGTCAGCGATCCTGGCTGCGCAAAGGGCATGGTCCGGGCGGTGTAGTCGAAGAGTGTCGTGGCATAGGGCCAATAGTTGCCAATGGTCTTCACCAGGCGTGGATCGTTGGCGAACGCGAAGCCGGCGCCCTCGTCGCGACCAACGAGGCGATCGAAGGGGCCGCCTTCGCCGGAGCGGCCATGACACGACGCGCACTTGACCGCATACGTCGATGCACCGTCGGCGACCGCTCCCCGGCCGGCGGGTAGTCCCGTGCCGTCCGGCATCACGTCGACATCGAGCTTGCGAATCTCTTCTTGCGACGCTGGCCGCCCAATGCCAAGTGGGGTCGGCACTTGGCTTTGCGCGATGGCGGAGGCGCCGAGCGCGCAGGCGAGCGTCAACGCCGCCGCACTGATCGAGGTGAAGCGCCTCATCATGCGCCACCGCCCGCGAACGTCACCGAGCCGCTCTGCGCCACGCGCCACGCGCGGATGTTGTTGAAATGATACGCGGTGGCCGGACCGCGCGCGGCCATCAACACCTCGAGCGTCGGCTGTACGTACCCGGTCTCGTCCGTGGCGCGACTCATGAGCACGGCCTCGCCGCCCTTCCAGTCCCACGCGTAGCGGAAGCGTGTGTGGCACTTCGGCAGCACCGGCTCGTCGAGCGTCGCCGCGTGCCACGTCTTACCCCCATCGACGCTCACGTCCACTTGCGTGATGCGCCCACGTCCGGTCCAGGCAAGCCCGCGAATCTCCCACCATCCGGGACCCGTCAAGCGATCGGGATACGCGGGCTCGGTGATGATCGACTTGGCGTCCATCACCAGACTGAAGATGCGCGCGGTGCCATCGGGCAGAGGATCGGTGTACTTCGACGTCTCCTCTCGCGTCATGAACGGCTCGGCGGCCAGCTCGAGGCGCCGGATCCATTTGACGCTCGACGATCCTTCGAAGCCGGGGAGAAACAGCCGCGCCGGATACCCCTGCTCCGGCCTGAGCGCCTCGCCGTTCTGCGCATACACAATCAGTGCATCGTCGTACGCCTTCGCCATCGGGATGCTGCGTGTGAGCATCGCCGCATCCATCCCTTCGGCGAGGAACCACTCCGCCTTGGCGGAGGCGCCGGCCTCGCGGAAGAGCGTCGCCACCGGCACGCCGGTCCACTCGCTGGTGCTCGTGAGGCCGTCGATCTGCTGTGGCGTCAGATGGGGAATGATGTCCTCGTTGCGGTAGGCGCGCCCGCCGTTACCCGAGCACTCGACCGAGCGGATGATGGAGCGGGCGGGAAAGCGCTTGAGGTCTTCGAGCGTGAAGATCAGCGGCCGCTCGACCATGCCATGGATCAGCAGCGAGTAGCGCGTGGGATCGATCGCCGGGACGCCGCCGTGATGCCGCTCGAAGTGCAAATCCGACGGCGTGATGATGCCCTCGAGATCCTGGAGCGGCGTCTGCGACGAGGTACGCCGCTGGTTGAGCGACACGCGCCGCGGCTGCTCAAACGGCGAGCGCGCCCCGATGTCGCTCGCGCCTGGCCCTTGCGCCTTGGTGGGATCGACCGGCACGTGCGGGCGTCCAGGCTGTTCGGCGCTCTGTCCCGCGAGGGCCACGGCCGCGCCGACCGCACCGGCAGCGCCGGCGACGAGCACACGCCGCCGCGAGACGGCGGATGCCCGAGTGGCACGCAATTGAGGACGCTCTGACATGGCAGTCACCCCTCGCTCGCTCTGAAAGACCGGCGCCGACGACCGGAGCTTAACGCGTCTGGGGCCGGGGTGGAAGACTCAGCTGAAGCCCCACAACCGCCGAAGACATCGTCTCGCAAACCCGCGTCTTCGTCTGCGGCAGCATACCGTCTACGCGTCGTCCGGTTTCTACGCCGACGAGTCCTCGTCCCAGAGAAGACGAAGGTCGATCTCGAGCGCCTCGAACGGCTCCGCCCGAACGGTTTCTGCGCCCGTATGCGTCGCAAGGATCGTCCAGTGTCCCTGCTCGAGACGCAGAACTTCGAGCGTGCGCGCGACGGGGTCGAGCATCCACAAGTGCGCCACGCCGTCGCGCGGACTCAAATCTTTACTTTCGCTTTTTGATCGTGTATCCTCTCGGCGTCGGTTTAGGCTACACGCGGCGTTCGCGTGGAATGCGTGGGAGCTGTCATGGACCACAAAGCGTTCTTCCTGAAGTTCTGGGACAAGGAAGCCACGGCCACGCGCGAGGTGATCGCGCGGGTTCCGCAGGATCGGTCGGACTACCGCGCCGATCCGAAGGCGCGCACGGCGCGCGAGATCGCCTGGCTGATGGTGCACGAAGAAACGGTGCTCGCCGACGGGCTCGAAAAGAGTCGGCTCAAATGGATCGAGGCACCACCGCCCGCCTCGATGCCCGAGATCCTCGACGCCTACGACCGGCAGCACGAAGCAGCCACCACGAAGCTGAAGGCGCTCGACGCCGCGAAATGGGAGAGCCGCGTGCCGTTCATCTGGGGCGGACAGGAAGTGATGAACGAGACCGCCTACGATATGGCCTGGGGCTTCCTGCTCGACCAGATTCACCACCGCGGCCAGTTGTCGACGTATCTCCGGCCGATGGGCGCGAAAGTGCCGCAGCAGCAGTTGGCGCTCACCCCAGGCGAGAAGGTGCTGTCGATCGCCCACCCGGGTATGTTCGAAGGGTTGCTGCCACACCTTCGCTGGGAGGTCATCAAGGCGGGCGGCATCGATCTCGGCGTGATCGACGTGATGCCGGAGCCGGTGCCCGAAGGTTGGGATGTCGCGCTCTTGCAGAAGGCGGAGCGCGCCGCGCGCCAGCACTACAAGGCCATGTTGCGCGACGTCGATGCGGCCATCATGATGCCTGGTGCGACCCCGGCCCACGCGGCCTACGCGGCGATGCAGGACTGGCTCAAGGAGGGTCGCGGGCGCACGGTGCATTTCCATTGGATCGAGAACGGGAGCGCCTATCCGCTGCCGGGGCAGCCGCTCCCGCTCCGGCCGGTCATCGACGCGCGCTATCAACGTGCTCTGCTCGAGACCGACTATCGCGCGCTCGCGGAGACGCAAGAACAGTTCGCCACCGCGCTGCGCGGTCAGGACGTACGCGTCACCTCCTCGTCAGGCACCGATCTGCGGTTCCGTATCGGCGATCGACCGGTGAACCGGCAAGACGGCAACGCCTCGGCCGCGCGGACCAACGGCGCTCGGATCCTGATCGACCGCGAAGTCGAGCTACCCGCCGGTGTCATCCGCGTCGCGCCGCTCGAAGAGACCATCGAGGGCACTATCGCCTTTCCGCCGTCGCAGTGGGATGGCCGGTCAGTCGAGGGCCTCATCGTGCGCTTCGCCAAGGGTCGGGTCGCAGACGTTCGCGCCACCACCGGTCGGGAGGCGGTCGAGGCGGAGATGACACGAGCGGGCGAGGCCGGGACCAGCTTTCGCGAGTTTGCGCTGGGGTTCAACCCGCTTCTCGCCGTGCCCGATCGCGAGCCCTGGATCCCCTACTACGGCTACGGCGCGGGCGTCGTCCGATTGTCGCTCGGCGACAACAGCGAGCTGGGCGGCACGGGTCGGAGGCGGTTACGTGCGCTGGAACTTCTTCACGGACCTCACGGTTGTCGTTGGCGCGACAGAGTGGGTGAAGAATGGCAAATTGACGGTGCCGTCGCGATTCTGAGCGACCGACCTCGTGGGCGCTGGTGTATGGCGAACGACAGGTCGATGGACACCGGAGCGAGCGGTCGACACGGCTCCCCTTACGTGTAGAGCCGGATGACGGCTTCGATGGCGCGCCGGCACACGGCGCAGAATGCTGGCGCGCGCGTGAACATGATGCAATCGACTTCGGGGCGGAAGTACCCTGTCGCTTCGTAGTTCGCGCCCTCGAACGCGCCGACCCTGCCGGCATATTCCTCGCGGGCGAACAGCTTCAGCTCGAACGCGCGGGCTTCGCGAAAGAGCGCTTCCATTTCCTCTTCACCACGGTTCGCCGCGCGGATCGCTGCCCGTCGGTCCTGATACGCGCGCGACGCACGTTCGAACTCCGGTTTCTGCCACGGCGTCGGGAGCGGTGTGCCTGGGGCGACGAGGTCGCGCCACTTCAGCGGTTCGCCATCGAGTAGCGCCGTGACGTTGGGCTCCCATGGCTCGACCCGGTCATCCGGCGCCGGCGCATAGGCCACGGGCGAGGTGTAGTACTCGTCGGCTAGCGCCGCAAAGTGGTGCGCGAACTCGTGCACGAATACGTAGGGGGCCTGCTCACTGTCGGCGGCAACCGTGCTGTAAAGATTGAAGATGCCACCCCCTCCGTAGGTGCGGGTATTGGTCAGAATCTCGATGAACTCATAAGGCGCGAACGCCGCGACCTCGCGTAAGGCCCGATTGTTGAAGGTGAGCACGTAGCGCTCCGAGCCGAATGCGTCGTAGGTCGTCCCGAGTGGTGACGCGCGATGAACCCCGGTCGACGGACGGGAGATGCCGGAGGCTGCCGCAGCGGGGACAAGCCCCCAGACGTTGAAATCGCGTCGTCGTTCCTTGAACGGTGAGGTGGCAAAGAGGATGTCCACCATGCGTCGGGCGTCACGCTCGAACTTGCCCCGTTCGCCGGCAGTGTAGCCGTCGCCGAGCAGCAACACGTCTACCTGGGTCGCAGGGTTGCCGTTCTTTTCGATCTCGAGCAGCGGTCCCGGGGCCGGCGGCGAGGAGGTGTCGACAAACATGCTCTTTGGATCGACCTCTGCCGTCCAGAGATCCTGGAATTGATTGCGCGCATCGCGCTTGCGGAAGAGGACCTTGACGGGCGCGTCGGGTGCCGGAAAGCGCACCGACTCGTGAAAGGTCCGATTCGTGGTCTTCGCCTCGCCCGTGGTCTCCCACTCGCCGTAGATCGACGCAAAACCGCGGGAGTACAACACACGGCCGCTCTCGTCCCTGACTTCGAACAGATACTTGCCCAGGCTCGTGCGGTCGATGGTCTGTTCCACGTTGCCCGCCCACTCGAGCGGCTCGATGACGATGCGGTCGACACTGAACCACTCGTCGGTCTCGTTACCCGAGTGGTAGTAGTCGAGCCGCAGCGTCCGCGGCGCGGCGAACGCATTGCCCGGGGTCAACAGAAGGCACGCGGCGAGCGCCGTCCAGCCAGAGACGGTCAACAGGTGACGCTTACAGCGCCGATCAGTCCCGAACATTGCTCTCCTGAACGTTACTGCCGGCACTTGACAGGTCTCGCCACGTCGTCGGCCGCCGATCACGACGGCTCGCCCGAGTTGCTGCCGTGCCGGCCAAAGCGAGCCCACGCACAAGCTCAGCAGTATAACGATTGTTTGTCGCCATGGCAGGGCCGTCGGCGATAGACTGTAGCTCGAAGAACCCCTCACCCCCCTGAGGTCCCGCACGGTTTTTCCGGTCCGATTCAGAGCTTTGCCTCGGCCCCAGGATGCATGACCATGGCTTACCCGGATGATTTCGAGCGTCTCCAAGATCCACGTCAGTTGTACCGCCAGCGGACGGGATTGCAGCGTTTCGTCGAACAGGCGCACGAACGGGCGAGAGAGCTGCGCGACCGCGCGATTGCCACGCCCCAACCCCTACCCTCACGCGTGAGCGAGAAGCCGACCCGCGAGCGCAAATCGCCAGAGTGACATGGCTCGATGCTCGAGCCCAGCTTTGCTTCGGTTGGCGTCTGCCTCGTTCGAGAGCCGCGCCCGTCGGCAACGCCATGGTGACTCCGAGCTTAGTCGAAGCGTCATGAAGCCGGCCGATCAGCCACACAAGCTCTCACCAACTCGAGTGAGTTCCTGCGCAGGGCGGGTATCCATCGCGTAGGAGCACGGCGACACCCGTGCCGTTCGTATCTGTCACGCGTTGCATCTCCGTTCGCTGCGCTTCGTCCCGCCGTTCCTCGTCTTGACCGCCCGGTCCGCCCGGCAGGCACAACGCGCGGCGGGCTATCGCGGCGGGTGGGGGAGCAACGAGTGGCCGCTGGGTTTTGGACCGCCACCTGCTGGGTGGATCTGGCATCGATGCGGGCGTTCCGCAACGGCGAGCCGCATCTGACGGCGATGCGGAAGCTCCTGCACTGGTGTGACGAAGCGTCGTTTGTGCACTGGGAGCAGGACAACGTGGACGTGCCCGATGTGGCCGAGGCCTACCGGCCTCGCGGGCAAAAAACGCCTCGCATACACGATTCCGTGTCGCGAACGCCTCCTCGAGATGGGCAGCCAAGCCGGCGCAGGTCGTGGTCATCTCCCTCGTTGCCTTCGGCTGCCCTAACGGGCAGCCGCTACGTCTCCACTGGCCGGTACGTTTCCAACTGGGGCCTCAGCCGGCCGGAGGCGCAAAGGAAGTCAACAGATTCGCGGGAGCGGATCTCCGACGAGCATGTCGACAATGCGCGTGCCGCCGTAGGGCGTGGTGGCCAACACCGCGCGGGCAGGCTGCTCGCGGACCTCACCGATCGCGCGGGCGTGCTCGCCACCGGGCGTGCGCTGCAGCGCCGCGAGCGCCGCATCGGCCAGGTCTGGGGGCCACCACCGCGATGAACTGCCCCTCGTTGGCGATGTGCAGCGGATCGAGGCCGAGCAGCTCGCACGCGCCGCGTACGGCATCGCGCATCGGCACGCATTGCTCGAAGAGATGAATGGCCAAGCCACAATCGCGGGCCAGCTCATTGAGCGCCGTTGCCACGCCCCCGCGCGTCGGATCGCGCATCCAGCGCACGCCCGGTCCCGCCGCCTCCACCAGCGCTTCGACCATCGGCAGCACCGAGCGCGTGTCCGAGCTGAGCTCCGCTTCGAGCTCGAGGTCGCCGCGTGCCAGCAGGATGGTGATGCCGTGATCGCCGATGAACCCCGAGATCACGATACGATCGCCGGGCCGCACGTCACGGGCATCGACGCGCACGCCCGGCAATGAGGCGCCCCACGCCGGCCGTTGTGATGTACATGCCGTCGGCCTTGCCGTGCTCGACAACCTTTGTATCGCCGCCGGCAATCATGACACTTGCCCGGCGTGCCGCCTCGGCCATCGCGCGCACTTCCGCGTCGAGCACGGTCGTGGGAAGCCCGGCCTCGAGCACAAAGGTGACGAGCAATGCCTGCGCCGTTGCGCCGGACACGGCGAGGTCGTTGACCGTGCCGTTGATGGCCAGCGCTCCGATGGAGCCACCTTGGAAGCGCAGCGGTCGGACGACAAAGCTGTCGGCGGTCAGCGCGATGCGGGTGCCGTCGATATCCACGTGGGCGGCATCACCGAGTGGCTCTGCCGACCCCACTAGCAAGGGCACGAACAAACCGTCGATCAGGCGCCGGCTCGCCTTACCGCCGGCCCCATGCGCCATTTCGATCTGCGGCTCGACGAAGCGGACCGTGGGGGGAGATTTTGTCATGCGGCGCGTCGCCTTATACCGGCGCCGGGGATTCGAAGGCGGACGCCGCAACCTTGCGGTGCTCGTAGTTGAAGTACGCCGCGCACGAGCCTTCGGACGACACCATCAAGGCGCCGACCGGACGCTCGGGTGTGCACTCGCGGCCGAAGAGCTTGCACTGCGCGGGCTTCAGCACGCCTTTCAGCACCTCGCCGCACTGCGCGGCCTTCGGATCGGTGACGCGCACCGACGGGATCGGAAAGCGATGCTCCGCATCCCAGTCCGCATATGCGTGGCGAATGCGCAGGGCTGACTGCGAAATGAAGCCGAGCCCACGCCACTCGAAGTACGGGCGCAGCTCGAACACCTCGGCCATGGCTCGCAGCGCCGCGCGGTTGCTTCCCACGGCACGACCCGTTTGTACTGGTTCTCTACTTCGGCCCGGCCTTCGGCGAGTTGCCGCAGCAGCATGACAATCCCCTGCAAAATGTCCAGCGGCTCGAATCCGGAGACGGCAATGGGCTTGCCTTCGTCCTTCGCGATCCACTCGTATCGCGAAGAACATGACGTGCCGGCCCGGGTTGGAGCGGGCCAGTTTCAGCGCGTCGAGCGGCGAGTACACGATGCGCACGTCCATTCCGCGCGCCTGGTGGTCGAGAGGACTGCCCTTGGTGCCCGGGACGCGCATCATGTCGCCGAAAGCGGCAAAGATGACCTCGGGCCGCTCGGCGATCGAGAGGCCGTCGTCGATGCGGCCCATTGGCAGCACGCACACCGGACACCCCGGTCCGTGAATCAGCTCGATGTTCGGTGGCAGCAGTCTTTCAAACCGAAGCGATAGATGGCGTGCGTGTGGCCACCGCACACCTCCATGATGCGATAGTGGCGCGCGGGATCGGCCAAGCGGCGGATCTCGTCGCGCGCGCGCGAAATGAGCTCGGCGTCGCGGAATTCATCGACGAACTTCATTCGCGCCCCCGCCCGTCATCGTCGTCTCCGAGGCCGTATCCCGACACTTCTTCCATCGCGGCCGTGGCCTCGCCGAGCATGGTGAGCATCTCCATCTGCTCCCGCGCGTCGACTTCGCTGATCTTGCTCATCGCAAGACCGACGTGAATCAGCACCCAGTCGCCGGGCACGGGCGGATCGTCCTGCAGGAGACCCAGGTCGATACGCCGGCGGACGCCGACCACGTCCACGATGGCACCGGTGGCCGTGTCGGCGACCAGCTCCACGATCTTGCCAGGAATCGCCAGGCACATGTCAGGCCTTTCGGGTGAGCAAGTCGAACGAGCATTTCAGCTCGTCCTTGAGCTTCAACGTGCCGCCGAGCACGAGATCTTCGATGCTGGGCTGGGTGGCCCCGTCAAGGCGATCGTCTCCCCGTCGCAGCCGAGGCCTGCGGTGATCCAAAGGATATCGATTTCCGTGATGGCGGCCGGTCCCGCACCGTTGCCATCACGATCGGCTGCATCGACCATGAATGCTCCCCACCGCCGGAATGATGCCGGCGGCGCGCCCCGCAAACCGGCCGGCCGAAGTGCCGGCCATTCTACAGCCGATGCACGCCCACGACGATCAGGATCGTCCCCGGCCGGTGCTTCCCCGGTTAGCTTCGAGGTACTGCGGTGCCAACCTGTGAAAAGCGACGGTAAAGGAGATACAGCGGTGGCGACGAGCAGGATCAGAAGGTCGCCGAAGGAGGTGGGCGGGGCAGCTCTTGCACCGACGCGTTGAATGGAACCGATCAGGCCGACCAGTGGCGAGCCTTCCGCTCGGACGGTCACGGCCGGATCGACCGCCTCGACCTGAGCCTACACAAGCAAGACAGCGGCGAGCGACGCTCCACATCTCTACCCAAGGGACGGGGTGGCACATCGTGATTGCCAGCTCACGACGGCACGCGTCGACGTGCGATGGCGGTGCCCATAACTGTGAGCAGAGCGGTATCGTCGAATGGCTTGTCAATATGTCCCTCGAAGCCCGCCGCCTCCGTCCTGCGGTGATCGGCCCTCCCGGTAAGTCCTGAGAGGGCAACGACGGCAGGCGGCGGTCGATCGCTCTGCAGGTGCAACGCTTTGAGAAATTCGTAGCCGTCCATGCGCGGCATACGGAGGTCGCAGAGCACGACGTCGAAGAGAGCGCCCGCCACGGCGTTCAGCGCCTCGAAACCGTCGCCGGCCACCGCGACGTGGGCGCCAAGCCGCTCGAGCATGACCCGCGTGGCCTCGCGCGAGTCTTCCATGTCCTCCACCACGAGAACGCGCAACCCGTCGAGCTTGTCGAGCAGACGCCCCCCAGCCGCGCTCGGCTCGGGTGCCTTTTCAGAGGACTGCGGCACACGCGGAAAGCGAACGGTGACATCGGTCCCGCGACCGACGCCGTCGCTGGTGATGCTCACGCTGCCGTTGTGGGCCTCAGTGAGCCGCTTGACCAGTGCGAGGCCGATCCCGAGACCGGCGTGCTTGCGGCGGGTGCCTTCTTCCTGCTGACGAAACATCTCGAACAGGAAGGGGAGAAACTCTGGAGCAATACCCTCTCCCGTGTCGCGCACGTGCGCCACAATCGAGTTACCCTCACTCGTCAGAGTAATAGTGATTTGTCCGCCGCCAGGTGTGAACTTCACCGCATTTGCGAGGATGTTCCTGAAGATCTGCTGTAGGCGGTCCGCGTCGGCCTCCACGCAGAGCGGCTCGCTCGCATCGGCAAACGCCACCGCGATCTGCTTCTTCCGGGCGCTCTCGACCACCGTCTCGAGCGCGGCGCCGATCACGCTGTTCAGGGAGTGCCCCTTCAGATCGAGCACCATTTTGGCGCGATTCGCCCGATTCAGCTCCAGGAGGTCGTCGACGAGCCTCACCTGGAGGAGGGCATTGCGCTCGATGACGTCCGCGGCGTGCGCGACCTTCGCAGGATCTGAGGCGAGCTTCAGGATGCGCGCCCAGCCGAGAATCGGCGTCAGCGGCGTGCGCAGCTCATGCGAGAGGACCGCCAGGAACTCATCCTTCGCTGCGACGCTCGCGTTGAGCTGCGCTGCGGTCTCTTCGTATTGTTGTCTCCGCGCGTTTTCCCGGAGGATGGTGTCGCCGAGGACCTCCAGCAGCTCGCCGTGCAGGACGAGCCGGCGTTCGGGCACGGGCTGCTGTTGCCGGGCGACCTCCCAAAGACGTCTGAAGGGCACGCCAGCCTGACGCGCGAGCCGCTCAATGACTGAGGATTGGCAGAAGTCCGCCAGCGCATAGCCGGCGACGGCCGCGCCGACGATGACGCCTTCCATGAGGAGCGACGTCCCGACAACGGCAAGGCCGGAGCCCGGCGCGACGATGACGGGGGACCGGCTCGCGGCCTGTGCGAGGCACTGCCGGGCGCAGGCGACTGAAATGCCAGGGTCGTAGCCATACTCCTCGAAGATGGCGTGCAGCGGCGTGGAGGGCATCGGCCCGCACACAACTTGCGCATCCGCGTTGTAGACCGACACCGTGAGGTGCGTGACGGCGCCGTATTTCTGCAGCGCCGGCGTCCAGACGTCGCCGTCGAAGTGCTCGGCGCCCACGTCGCGCATGCCCTACTCGGTCTCGTCGGCGGGTCCGCCAGCGGAGTACCGCGTCGGTGCACGTGAGATCAGTCCGTGATACCCGGAGAACGGGGGGCGATGAACGCCCACAGGCAACTCATCCGGCAGCACGCGCAACCCCTGTCCGTTCAGAATCTCACATTCGTGCGTCACCCGCGACGTCGGATTCGCTCGCATTTTCGCCATTGTGAGTGCCAGCCGGAAGGCGTCGCCGAGCTCGACCCAGTTCATCAGAATGATGTTGTCGACGAGCGAGCTCATGGCAAAGTCGCCCATCATCGACGACATCCCGAGCATCTCCGGGTTCTCGTGGTTGTACACCGTCGCCGTCTGGTGCTCCTTCATCAGCGCCACGAGCGCGTGAAAGAAGTCACGGAACACTCGTCCTTTGGTGCCCAGGCTCGATCCATACGTCGAGATGCTGTCGAAGACGACGCGCCGCGGTTGGAACTCCTCCACGATCTGCTCGATGTCGTGGAAATGCCGATCGACCTCGATTTCCTGTGGTGGGTCGTAATACAGCCGTACGACGCCACGATCGATCTCGGCTTGGAGATCGATCCCGATCGTTGCCGCGTTGCGCAGGATCTGCGGTATCTGCTCGTCCAAGCTGAACATGACCGAGCGTTCGCCGCGCCGGGCGCCCTCGGCAACATATTGGAGCGCCATCACGCTCTTGCCCACGCCCGAAATGCCCGCCACCACCGTCGTGCTGCCGAGGAAGTAGCCGCCGTTGGCGATCTCATCCAGGCCTGGGATGCCGGTCGATACCCGGCTGGTCGGATCGAAGGCGGCGGCCCGGTCGCGGCGGCGAGGCGCTTGTACTCGTCGATAGACTTCGACGCCATATCCATCGACAATCCGGAATGAATGCCGGCCCATCTGAAAGTCGTGGCCGCGTGACTTGACGATCTCGATCGATCGCACCGTGGCCCGCGACATATTCTCCATTCGCAAGCGAATGACCGTGTCGGCGATCGACTCCTCAGGAAACGACGGGGGAGGGTTGCCGTCGAGCGCGCTCGCTTCCAGGGCGAGAACCGCCGTCAGTTGCTCGCGTTGCAGGCCCTCGACCAGGATGTGGAAGGCCTCGCGCGGGTCTTCTCCGCGCGCGCCCCCAATGATGGCGGCCACGCCGTCCACGAAAATGCGCCGGGCGCCCATCTTCGCGGCCTCTTCCAGGAGCAGGCTGTCCGCCTGCTGCAGCTCCTGGCGGAAGACTTGACGAGTCGTGAAGATGATCTTGAGCTGCTGATCGCGCTCGAGGGCCGGGAGATCCCACCCCAACCGCGCCGCGTCGCGCACCACCTTCTCGGGGGAGACCTCGAAGAGGACGATGATGCCCGGCTCGCCGAAGAGGCTGGCGCCGCGATAGACGAACTCGAGGCCGAGTGTCGTCTTGCCGGTGCCGATGGCCCCCTCCAGGAGAATGACATTGCCACGTGGAACGCCGCCGGAGAGAACGGCGTCCAGTCCGCTGCTGGATGCGAGCGCCAGCAGCGAAGACAACCACCTATCGGTCGAACCGTCCGTCGGCAGCACGTACAGGGTCGCGCCATGCGACGGCGTCTGCGTCCCTTTGAGGAGACTCGCATCCAGCAGGCTGCCCAGCGACTGGGCGATTTCCTTGAGGTCGTAGCCGAGAAAGGACGCGAGTGACTCGCTCGACAGGAGGCTGCGTGGATGGCGGGCAAGAAAGACCAGCAGATCAAGATCGCAGGGATGCCTGAGGACGCCTATGCGGTCGAGCAGCTCATCAACGTTCTCGTAAATCAACACTGCACCTCGGTGTATCGGCCGATATGACACGCCTATAACCAGGTGCCCGGGTGGGGAAACACAATCCAGAGGGACAAACGGTAGACTCAAGCATCACTTCGATGTGTGACCCTGCGCATGGCCCAGCCGGTGCGCGCCCTCTCGGCTATAACCGCTGCTTTGCAAATTTTCCCTGAAACAGCGGCGTAGCGCAACCAGATCATGCCACCCCTACGGCAGCCGGAGGGCGATCAGTTCCCCCGAATAGCCGGCGCCGCTGACCGCGACGACGATGTGCTGCTTGCCGTCGAGCATGTAGGTCATCGGGCAATCCGGTCTGCGGCGCCGGTAGGTAGAGGGCGCCGACTTCCTCGCCTGTCATCTTGTCGAACGCTCGGAGCATGGCGCCGCGCTGGCCGGACGGCGTGGGGCCAAAAGTGCCTTCGCCGGCGATCACGAGCGTCTTCGTCACCAGGGTACCCACGTTGTTGCCGGGCCGGCCGAGCGGCGGCAGCGTAAGGCCTTGGAGAGCCGGGTGGTTTCGAATGTTGTCCGGCGTGGCACCAAATGGGACTTGCCATCTGAACGCGCCCTCATCCAAATCAATCGCCGTGAGGCGGCTGTAGGGCGGTTTCACCAGGGGAAGTCCCTGGACGTTCAATCCTCCCCCCGTCGGACGCTCACCTTCCGCGACTGGCGCCGTAGGAGGCGCCGTCACATTGGACCCCGATCCGCCAGTGCGCCTGGCTCCGGAGAGCACGGTGCCTTGGTGATAGGGCAGGTCCGACACGCCTGGCGGGGGAGGGACCAAGCCCAGTGTGGCAATGGCGGTCTGCGACGCGACATACAGCGTGTGCGTCTCCGGATCGTACGAGCCACCCGGCCAATTCGTCGCCGCCGCTTGTGTGCCCATCGTCAGGGTAGCGATTGGCCCGTCCTTCTTGCTGACCGATGGCGGTGTGAAGATCGGACCGAGCCGGTATCGCGTCACGGTCTGAACCGCTTCCGCGCGCAGCGCCGGGGTGAAGTCGATGAGGTCGTCTACCGACAGCCCCTGGCCATCGTAAGCCGGCGGCTTGGTGGGAAAGGGCTGCGTTGGAGCGTACCACTCTCCGGGCGTGTCGCCCTTGGGC
>JAIVJN010000110.1 GCA_020200025.1 Acidobacteriota bacterium
CTCGTACTCGTCGATCCTGGCGAGCTCAGCGTCCGTGATCTCGAACACCATGCCGGGTACGCGGCTATCTTCGTCCCCGTTGAGCTCGACGTTGGCGTGGTGTGTCTTCCCGGTTGTGGCCACGACCTGTGGATCGTCGATCCTCACTAACGCGTGCTCAAACCCGACAAGCTCGTCCCTCTGTCCATTGAGCCGTCTGCCAAGCGTCGATAGCTGCACATTCTCTTGTTGCAGGGTGCCGTATGAAAACAGTAAGGGCATGGCTCACGTCGTTTGAAGGGGTTGAAGAGTGAAGGCACGTTCGATGTACCAACCCTCGATGAAAGGCACCGGCGAGGAACCGCAACCGGGCGCGTACGTGCGTCGTCCAATTCCAGGAATCCGTCTTGAAGCTTGTTCGGCGTGGCATCGCGCAGTGGCCCCAATGGTAAGGCGGACGAACCCTCGTCGCGCCGGAGCGCCACGAGCGGATCCATCCTGGCCGCACGCCGCGCCCGAATGTCGGTGGCCCACCCGCTCGATGACGGCGTGATTTCATATTCCCTTTGTGCTGGTCTGGTGGTATATGTATTGTTCATATATATATGTCAGAAACCAGCGTTGACGCCGCATTGAAGAAGGGTACGGCCGAACTGCTCGTCCTGGCCCAGCTCGAAGGCCGGCCCCGACACGGGTACGAAATTGGGCAACAGATTGCGACGCGCGGTGCTGGCGGCGTGTCGTTTCAGCCGGCCTCGCTCTATCCCGTCCTGTACCGGCTAGAACGGCGCGGGCTCATTTCGGGCCGCTGGGTGGAAAAGGCCAACCAGCGTCGGCGGCGCTACTACAGGCTGACCGCTGAGGGCCGCCGCGTGCTGGCCGAACAGCGCAAGAGCTGGAGCACGTTCATCCAGGCGGTGCAGCAGGCGGCAGGGCTCGGACATGCGTGATTTCAGAGGCGTCGTGCGCACCCACGTGGCGCCGCTGGCGCTGCCAGCAGACCGCGAGCAGAAGATCGTCGACGAATGGTCCGCTCAGCTCGAAGAGATCTACGACGCGCTGCGCGCCGACGGCCTCTCGGACCTAGAGGCGTGGAGCGAGCTCCAGCGTCAGGTCGGCGATTGGAGCGCGCTCAGCGACCAGCTGCTCGACAGTGAATCCATGCTCCTCCGGCTGGCGAATGCCCAGCGCGGCCCGCTCGTGACAGGTTCGCTGCGGGCGGCGGTGAAGCGAATGCGAGAGACGCTGACGGTCGGGGCCGTGCGCGACGTTCACGCGAGCGTCCGGCTGCTCGTCAAGAATCCAGGTTTCAGCGCCACCGTCATTCTGACGCTCGCGATCTGCCTGGGCGCCAACGCCGCGATCTTTACGGTGGTCCACGCCGTGCTGTTGCGGCCCTTGCCCGTGCCGGAGCCCGACCGCATCGTCGGCCTGGGGGATGTGTATCCCACGATCACGCCCAACGACATCCTGTCGAACGACGTCCCTTCCTACTTCGACCGGCTCGAGGCGCTGACCACGCTCGAAGAACAGGGCATGTTCACCCTGTGGTTCGACACGCTCACCATCGGCGGCGTCCCGCAGGAGCTGCGCGGCATGAGGGTGACGCCTTCGCTGTTCCGCGTGTTGCGCGTTTCGCCAGCGCTCGGGCGCGCATTCACCGACGCCGAAGGTGAAATTGGCGAAGAGCAGAAGGTCATTCTGAGCTACTCGCTCTGGCAGCGGCTGTACGGTGGGGACCCAAACGTCGTCGGACAGTCGCTGCGTCTGGCGTGGACTGGGAACCGCTACACGATCGTTGGAGTGATGCCGCGCGAATTCTCGTTCTTCGATCAGGGCTACGATGGCCACGCCGCCCCGTCACACGGCGTTCAGTTCTGGATCCCGCTGGCGTTCACGCCGGAGCAGAAATCGGACAGCGCCCGCGCACGCTACGGCTTCTTCCATCTCGGGCGACTCCGGCCCGGCGTCGCCGTTGAGCAGGTACAAGCACAGCTCGACGCGCTCCATGCTGCCAACGTCAAGCGGTTTCCGCAGTTGCGATTTACCGAGCTCGGCATGTACAGCGCCGTCACGCCGCTCCAGGAAGCGCTGACGCGCCGCGTCCGGCGCACGTTGCATTTGCTCTGGGCGGGTGCCGGTTTCGTGCTGCTGATCGGGGCCATCAACCTCGCGAATCTGTCGCTCGCGCGGGCGAGTGTGCGGCGCCGCGAACTAGCCACGCGTCTCGCGCTCGGGGCGGCGCGATTGCAGGTGGCACGGCAGCTCATGATCGAAGCGATGGTGCCGGCCGCGCTCGGCGGAGCCGCCAGCGTCGCGGTTGGCGCGGCGATTCTCCGGGCGCTCGTGTTCACCGGTCTGGCGAACCTGCCCCATGCGGTGGATGTTCGGATGAATGCGACCGCGCTCGGCTTCGTGGCCGGTGTCTCGGTGGTTGTGGGATTGATGATCGGGCTGGTGGGGGCGACGACGGCAGGCGCCGTGACCATCAATCAGGTTCTCGGTGATGGCAACCGTTCCGGCACCAGCGGGCGCACGGCGCGACTGTTCCGGCGCGCGCTGGTGGTGACACAGGTGGGACTGTCGGTCGTCCTGCTGATTGGCGCGACGCTGCTCTTCACCAGCTTTCGCTATCTGCTCAATCTCGATGCGGGCTTCACGGCCACGGGCGTGGTGACGGCGACCATCTTCCCGCCGCCCTCGCGCTATCCGAACCTACGAGCCGTGGCCACGCTCCAGGATCGCGTCCTCGAACGGGTGCGGACGATTCCAGGGGTCGAAGCGGCGGGAGTCACGTCGAACATCGCGCTGAGTGGCTTCGAAAGCCCGGCGACCGTCTCGGCAGCGGGGCGCGTGGCAGCGGACGAAGCGGCGGTGGTCCCGTCGGTGGTCGCCGTGACGCCTGGATACTTCGAAGCCATGACCACGCCCGTGGTCCGCGGCCGCTACTTTGCCGAGGGCGACCGAGACAACACCCTGCGAGTGGCGATCGTGGACGAACGCCTTGCGGGCCGACTCTGGCCAGGTGAAGATCCCATCGGCAAGGGCATCTATCGCGGCGACTCCGGACCCTTCACGGTGGTGGGCGTTGTTCGCGAAGTGCGCCTCGAGGGACTGACAGGCTCGATCGCATCGATTGGCACCGCTTACTTTCCGCACACGCAGGAGCCGCCGCTGAGACGGCTGCGATGGATCGCGATCAAGTCCGCCGTCGACCCGGCGGCCGTCGTGCGCGCGTTGCGCTCGGCGCTCCTGGAGATCGATCCCGATCTGCCGATCGCTGACATCCAAACGATGAGCGAGCGTGCCGCACACACGCTCGTGTCGCAGCGTCTCGCGACGAGCCTGGCCACGATGTTCGCTGGGGTCGCACTGTTGCTGTCGGTGCTCGGTCTCTACGGGGTGCTGGTCAGCCTCGTGGCCCGTCGCACGCGCGAGATCGGCATCCGAATGGCCTTGGGGAGCAGCGCGCGTGGCGTCTTGCGGCTGGTGCTGGCCGAGGGCATGGTGTTGATCGGCGTTGGTCTGATGCTCGGCCTCGCGGGGGCCATCGCGATGGCCCGAACGCTGAAAGGTATGGTCTTCGGCGTCCAGCCGACGGACCCCGTGGTCCTCGGCACAGTGGCAGTCGCGGCTGGTGGCGTCGCGCTGCTGGCGTGCATTGCGCCCGCACGCCGTGCGACGCGAGTCAATCCGGTCGAGGTGCTGTCGCAGCACTAACAGGTCAGCAGGCTACTTTCCTGTGAAGACATGACCGCGCGTGAGGCGCTACCGGTGAATCGAAAAGCTCGACGGTACCAAGACCTCGATTCGCGGGGCCCCATGAGACGCCGTAATATGACACCATGTCTTCGCGTCGACGAGATCCGCAGCTCGAGTATCCGGTCGGGCCGGACGTAAGGCACGTCACAGTCGGGATCTGGTCTTCTCAAGAGGCACCCAGACTGTTGCCGCGTTCACCAAATGCCGGATCACTCCCAAGAGGGCAGGTCCGAAGGTGAGCATGCACCAGCCTGACGCACGCGTTTCAACGCTGCCGCCCTCGTCCGTATTCGAAACCGAGACCGAGCGCCACGGCGCCGAACGATGGATTCTGGCGTGTCTGGTCGGCGCCACGCTCCTGGTTGTCACGCTCTCCATGATGCGGGCCGGCGTCGCGTGGCGAACCGGCGCTCATCTCACGCAGGTCTCGGGCTCGTGGGTCACCCTCGCCGTCGATCTGCGCGACGGGATCTTTTACCGGCCGCTCTACGGGCCCGACGGCTACGGCGGCACCCGCTTCTTCCCACTTCATTTCGTCCTGCACGCCGGCTTGATGAAATTGGGCTTCGACGTCCTGGTTGCCGGCTACATTCTCTCGGGGTCCAGTTCGGCGCTGCTGGTCGGCGGCGTCTATCGACTGTTGCGCAAGCTCGACGTCGAGGTGACGTTGGCCGCCTGCGCCGCCGGCCTTGTGTTGGCGTCGGACGCGACACAACACGCGCTGCTGTCGATCCGCGGCGACGGGCTCCCCGCAGCGCTCAACATCTGGGGCATCGCTCTGGTGCTGTCACCCGGTAGCGGTGCCTTGTATGCGGCCGCCGTGTTGTTTACCCTCGCCTTCTCTGCCAAGGTCACGACCGTCTTCGGGCTCGCCGCCAGCGTCGCGGCGCTGCTGATCAGTGGACGATCGGCCCAGGCAGCAAAGCTCGCCGGACTCTCGGCCGCCGGCATGGCCGTTGTCGTTAGCGTCACGAACGCCGCGAGTGACGGGCGATTCTTCGACGTGCTTCGTGCATCCGCTTCGGGTAACACCACGCTTCGATATTTCCTCAGCAGTCCGATTCATTTCGTGCACAGCGCCCGAAACGTCCCTGAGAGCCTGATGTTCATGCAGATTGGCGCGGCCGCCTTGCTCGGGTCGACGATGCGCGCCTGGGGGCGGTTGCCCATCCTCTTCTTCTTGACGGCGACGGCCACGACGTTGTTCATCTTCGGTTCGCCTGGAACGGCAAAAAACCACCTCCTCGACCTGCACGTCGCTTCTCTCATCGTGTTCGCGACGTGGGTGACGGCGAACCGCCGGCACGCGCGCTTCGGTCTTGCCATTGCCGTGTCTGCGACGCTTGTCGCGTGCCTGCCCTTGTGGCGCGAGCTACGCGGCTTCGACACCCAATCGCTGAGAGCGGAATTCGAGGACGCGATGAAGCTCGTCGGTCCCACCCGCGGAACCATCCTGGCCGAGAGTCCCATGCTGCCCATCCTCGCCGGACAGCGCCCTTACGTCCTCGATCCCTTCATCTTCCGCCTCGCCCGGGAGGATAATCCGTCCTTTGCCGACCCGCTCTGGCAGAAGCTGCGCGATCACGCCTTCGTCGCCGTCGTGCTGGAGAACGATCCTGATCAGGAATATGCGTGGTACGAGACGATGCATTTCGGGACGGGGTTTCTCCAAGAGCTCGAACGTTCGTATCAGCGCGCCGGCACGGCACACGGGCGAACGGTCTACCGGCCGCGGCAGCCGTAACAGAGTGCCTGGCATTTGCAGACGTAATCACGGTGAGCACTTCTGTTGACGCGAGACTCTGATCGCAGACTCACACTTGACGCGTCACCGGATAGCCG
>JAIVJN010000111.1 GCA_020200025.1 Acidobacteriota bacterium
ACCGAGCGACGATCGCCTGGGCCGGGCGTGCCGCTCGACCAGGCCCTTCCTCTGGTCAAGCGTGCGCTCAAGGTGCTGGCCGATCGCGAGGTGACGCCGCAGCTCGGACTCTTGAAGAGCACGCTGCTTCAGCTCGACTCGTCGTTTTCGGAGCGTGACTACGGTGCCGGCACGTTCCGCGATTTCGCGGAAAAGCTCGCCGAGCGCGGGCTCGTCTCCCTGAAGCACGCGGGACGGAGCACCCATGTCGAGCTGATCGAAACAGCAGATTCGCCGGAGGCCGCGGTCGCGTCCGAGGCCGTCGAGACGCCGGCGGTGGTCGCCCCGGCCGCCGACGCGCAGGCGCCGCCAGCGCGTCGCGAAGAGAGTGCGCCACAAGCCCGTCGCGAAGAGAGTGCACTCGTGCCGCTCAATGAAGGCGTCGCCATGGTTCGCCGTGTGCTGTTCGAGGCGCCCAGCCCGCCGCGGTGGCCCCTGTATCTCCGGCAGATGAAGCAGTTTCTGCGCAACGGGCAGCCGGACTTCGACGAACGGAAGTACGGGTCGATCGTCGAGCTGATGCGCGCATGTCAGAAAGAAGGGATCGTCAAGGTCGAGCGAGACCGACAAGGCGGCCTTCGCGTCTTCGCCGGTCCGTCCGCGTATCGGACGCCCTCCGAGCCGCAACAAGCGTGGGGATTGCCCGACGATCACGAAGTGCAGGCGCTCGAGGACGCCGCCACCGCCAGTCTTGCCGCTGTGGATGCCGCCGCCACCGAGTCGGGTCTCAACGAATGGCGCGAGGAAAGCGGAAACGGCATGAACTCGCCCGGCGAGCTTGCCCAGCCCGCACGGGTCGAGGAATTGGAGATCGAACCCGAATCAACGCTCGAGCCGCCGGCTCCGCCCACCCGTCGGCCCGCCGCGCGGCGAAAGACGCACGCTCCCGAGCCGGTGCCCGAGACGAGCGTGCCCGAAGCCGCTGACGCCGCCAACGAGCCTACCAAGCCGAGACGAGCCAGGAAAGCGACGAAGACCGTGGGGGCCCGGAAGAAATCAAGATGAGTGCAGAGTGCAGAGTGCAGAGTTGAATTCGTCAATCAACGAGTGACTCGATCAACTCTGCACTCTGCACTATTCGTAGGAGCTCTCGACATACCCTCTTTCGGGCGTCCACTGCACGCGTCTCGGCGCCACCGGATCGGGTCGGCCCGGGCGATGCACGTAGACGAGAATTTCCGCATAGCGACCGTGCACCGGCGCGGCGATCTGGCTGGCAATGGCACGCGCTTCGTCGAGATAGCGTGTCTCCACATGGACGATCAGCACATGGTGGGCGGAGAGTTGCTCGGTCACCGTCCACCTCGCCCACGGCGTCGGATCTCGGCGCGACAGCGACCCGCTCGGCGAGACAGCATGCAGCGTGGACGCTGGTGTGTCGTGCGTCAGCTCCCTGACGAGGGAGATCAGTCCGGCCGTGAGGAGTCCGGTAACAAGCCAGATGGCCAGCATGACGACTGGGATTCCACGAATTCGGATGGTCTGCACGGTGTGGATCATTCACACATTACCCGGATCGAGAGTATTCTCCCTGCTTGCTGCTTGCTGCTTGCTGCTTGCTGCTTGCTGCTTGCTGCTTGCTGCTTGCTGCTTGCCGTCTGCCCTCCGCCTTGAACATGCTGCATATCACAAACGGCTCTATCGCGGCGGCTCTCCTCGAGCAAGCCGGCATGCGCGGCGACGTGGTCGCGTGGAACGATGTGTTGCACGAAGGGCCGGTGCTCGCGGGACTGGGGCCCTCCGGGCTGCGAGACCGCCGGGCGGCGTTCCTGGCGAGCTGCGGGTGGGGCACGACCGACGACATCGCTCGAGATTTTCGGCGGCGCGACGGATTCATCGAGCGGGCCACTGACTACGACGAGATCGTGTTGTGGTTCGAGCACGATCTGTACGATCAGCTGCAGCTCCTGCAAGTGCTCGACATGCTGCCTGATGCGCTCGCGCCAACCATCAGCATGCCGGCCGTGCCGGGCTACTTGGGCCTGCTCAGCATCGATCAGATCGCGCCGCTGTTCCTGCAACGTCAGGCGCTCTCCGGCTCTCAGCGCGCGGCTGCGCGTGACGCCTGGACGGCTTTTCGGGCCGCCGATCCACGGCCACTCGTCGAGGTGCTCGATCGTGTGGCAGCGCTTCCTCACCTAGGACCCGCACTTGCCAGACACCTCCAGCAGTTTCCCTCGCTGTCGCACGGATTGTCGCGGACCGAGCATCAGACGATGACGGCGATGGCGCAGGGCGCCACTCGTCTAGGCGAGATCTATCAGCGCGCGCATCACGAGCGTGAGGACGCGGTGTTCATGGGTGACGCGGGATTTCTGTATCACGTCGGCGCTCTGTTACGAAGCACGCGTCCGTTGATCGCGGCAGGTGCATCCGGCCCATTGACGTTGGAAAGTCGGATCCACCTGACCACAGCCGGTGAGCGAGTACTAGCGGGGGAGGTCGATCGCGTTCGTCATTCAGGCATCGATCGCTGGCTCGGCGGGGTGCACCTCCTGGGTTTCGGTCCAGTCTGGCGGTTCAACGGCGCCAAGCTGCTGCTGGCTTGATCATCGTAGAACTCGCTCAAGTCAGAAGGCAAAGGGCAGGTTGCCGCGTCCTCCGGCAACCCGCTACCGGCCGAGCGAGATGGCAATGTCCCGTACCGGGGCCGGCGTGCCGATCGCCCCAAGGAAGCGGAACGTGCCTGTCACGTCATAAAGAAATGTCGCGCTGGCACCGGCTGGGACCACGGAGAGGAGAATGCGCGAACGGCTGAAGTCGAGACCCACAAGGTCGCTCGCGTCGATACCGAGGGACGCGAAGGTGTTGAGGGCGCCGTCGTTCGGCGGATCCTGGATGGCGCCGATGTCGCGGCCCGAGTCGACGACGAACAGCGTCGTGCTGGTGGCGGGATCGTTGTCTGGATTGGTGTAGCCGGCCGCCACCACCCGCGGCGTTTGGCCAAAGTTGGGGTCGGATGTCCTGTACGCCAACATTCCGTCGGTTGCGGCCAGCGCGCCCGTCTCGGGGTGCAGCCGCAGATTCTGCCGCGCATCGCTCACGACGCGAATCCGATCCACGACGGGATTGAAGTCGAAGCCGAACTCGGTTCCGACGAGCGGCGTGGAAAGCGGCAGACCAACGCGAGAAGCGGCCGCCGTCGCCGTGTCCAGCAGGTACAACTGGCCGGAGCTGCCCAGACCGTAGAGAAGATTGTTGGCGGGGCGGAAGTCGATCCCCACGATGCGCTCGCCGGCGGGGAGATTCGCGATCGGCCCGCGCCCGAGGATGACGCTCGGCATGTCGGCATTGAAGGCCGCCAGCTCGTTGTTGGTCGTCAGCACGTACACCAGACCGGCCGGAGGCGTCGGAGCATCGCCGAGCGACACGGCGAGAGCCGACACGAGCTCACCGCCGCCGATCGTCCCCACCGTGCGACTCACGCCACCGCTGAACTGGATGAGTGTGGACGTTGAGCTGCCCACCACCTGTGCAGCGATGAATGCATCCGTCAGGTTGAAGTCGAGACTCACGAAATCGGTGACATCCACCCCGAGGCCGACGAACGTGTTGAGCGTGCCGTTGTTGGGAGGGTTCTGCACGACGCCGATATTGAGTGTTGAGTCGATGTCGAACAGCATGGTCCCGGTGGCGGGATTGTTATCGGGATTGGTGTAGCCGGCGGCTACCACCCGCGGCGGTGCCGCGGCGTTGACGTCGGTGGTCGCATAGGCCAGATTCCCGTCCACCGTCACGGCGCTCGTCTCGGGGTGTACCCGCAGGTTTTGCCCGGTATTGCTGACGATGCGAATGCGGTCCACGGTCGGGTTGAAGTCGAATCCGAAGACCGTGCCTTGCAGCGCCGGCGTCAACGGTCCGCCGATGCGAATCGCGGCTCCGCTCGCCGGATTGATCAGATAGAGCTGACTACTGCTGCCGAGGCCGTAAAGAAGATTGTTGGCCGGTCGAACGTCGATGCCCAGAACATTCTCGCCTGGGGCGAGATTCGTGATGGGCACGTTGCGGAGCACGACGCTTGGATTAGCCGAGCTGACGGTAATAATCCGATTGCTGGAGGTGACCGCATACACGGTCGCCGTTGACTGCGCCCAAGCCTGGCTGGCGCCGGTAAAAAGGCTGACGGCGACCATCACGACAACACGGCCGAAGCTCAGGGATGCTGCACTCATGTCCGATTCTCCTCGGCCCGGCAATACGAAACCGCCCAAGATCTCGACCCTGGGCACGGCTGCACCATCAAACGGCGCGGGCTGCACTATCAAGAGTGACCCCGCCGACCGGTCGGCGCTCCAGAATTCCTGCGGGTCTCTACCTGACCCGATAACCGCTGTCAGCCCCGCGACTTAACCCCGGAGATGGTCGTAGGGACATTTCCTCGAACACCGTACAATTTCGCTCGTGCCCTCGTACACGGCTGACGACATCACGGTTCTGGAAGGCCTCGACCCCGTTCGCAAGCGCCCGGGCATGTACATCGGGGGCGTGGGCTCGACGGGTCTCCATCATCTCGTCTGGGAGATTTTCGACAACGCCATCGATGAGGCGATGAATGGCTTCGCGTCGAGCATCACGGTCACGCTGCACAAAGACGGCTCATCGGTCACCGTTGCCGACGACGGTCGTGGCATCCCGATCGACGTACACACGAAGAGCAAGAAGAGCGCGTTGGAAGTGATCTTCACCGTCCTTCATGCCGGAGGGAAGTTCGAGGTCGGCAATTACAAGACGGCTGGTGGACTTCACGGCGTCGGGGCAAGTGTGGTCAACGCCTTGTCGCGCGAGCTGACGGCGACGGTGCGACGGGACGGTCACCAATGGGAGATGAGCTTCCGGCAGGGTCGCCCGATGGGCCAGTTGAAGAAGGTGGGAGTGGCTCGCGGCAGCGGGACGACTGTGTTCTTCCGGCCAGACCCGACCGTGTTCCCCAAGGTCGAGTTCGACGAGGCACTCATTCGCGAGCGCCTCGAGGTCGCCAGTTATCTGCATCGCGGCGTCAAAGTGATCTTTGAAGACGAGCGATCGGGATCGAAACAGTTGTTTCAGCATCAGGAGGGACTGGTCGACTACCTCGACAAGATCACCGTCGACCGGGCCACGAAAGCGGTGCATGACGCCCCTTTCACGCTGGAGCGGGAGAACGGCCTCAAGCTCGAGCTGGCGCTGCTCTGGAGCGAGTCGACGGACGAGCACGTGCGGAGCTACGTGAACGGCATCCCGACCGGTTCGGGCGGGACCCACGAGAGCGGGTTCCGCGCCGGGCTGGTGAAGGCGGTGCGGAACTACATCGAGACGCACGATCTCACGCCGAAGGGGGTGACGATCGCCGCCGAAGACATCCGCGAGGGCTTGGTGAGCGTCTTGTCGATATTCATCCAGGAGCCGCAGTTTCAGGGACAAACGAAAGATCGGTTGAACAATCCGGAACTGTTGTCCGCCGTTGACGGTCTGGTGCGACCGGCGCTCGAGCACTGGATGAATCACAACCAGTCGATGGCCGAAGCGATCATCGCGCGCATCATTCTGGCCGCGCGCGTCGGCAAGAGCTTCGATCTCGGCCGACTCCGTTACGGCAAGGTCATTGTCCTGGCCGATGCCGATTCCGACGGCCATCACATCGCGACACTGCTCTTGACGTTCATGTATCGGCACTTGCCGCAGTTGCTGAGCGCCGGTCGCGTCTATCTGGCGCAGCCGCCGCTCTACCGCATCGACATCGCCAAGGAGACGTTCTGGGCGCTCGACGAGACGCACAAGCACCAGATCCTGAAGCGACGAAGCGGGCGCAGCACACCCGAGATCACGCGGTTCAAAGGCTTGGGCGAGATGATGCCGAAGGTGCTGTGGGAAACGACGCTCAACCCGCGCACGCGCCGGCTGCTGCGCGTCGACATCGCCGACCAGCTCGTGACCGACCGGGTAATCAATGAGCTGATGGGCAAGGACGCGTCCGCCCGCTTCCGCTTCATCATGGATCGGGCGGAGGAGGCAGAGGAGTTGGATGTCTGAGCAACTTGTCTAAGCAACCTGGTTGCTCTCATGAATTGCGAGAGCAACCAGGTTGCTTCGTGCGCTTCACTCCGCCAGCATCTCGTGCACGTAGCGCACCGCCATCGATCCCTCGCCCACCGCTGAGGCCACGCGCTTCGTGGATCCGCTGCGCACATCGCCGACCGCAAACACCCCCGCGCACGTCGTCTCGAGATCGTGGGGATCGCGGGGCTGGTGCCAGTGCCGGGCAAAATCGGGGTGCTTCCGCGCGTCTCGGCCGGTGACGACAAAACCTTTGGCGTCGAGACCGACCACGCCGCGCAACCAGCTCGTACCGGGATCCGCGCCCACCATGACGAAGACGCCCGCCGTCTGCACCTCTTCGCTCTGGCCGTCGGCTTGTTTGATCCTCACGGACTGCACGGTGCCGTTGCCGTTGACGCATCCGACCTGCGCCTGGGTCAAGAGCTGGATGTTCTCGGTGTTCTCGATTCGATCGATGAGATAGCGGGACATCGATTTCGCCAACGACTCGGAGCGCACGACCAGGCGCACCTTCGCCGCGCACTTCGAGAGAAACACCGCAGCCTGCCCGGCGGAATTGCCTCCGCCGACCACGACAATGTCGCCGCCGCGGCACATCCCTGCTTCCATCGCCGTCGCGGCATAGAACACGCCGCGCCCTTCGAAGTTGACGCACGCCCCGACAGCCCCAGCGGAAAGCCGAGAAAGTTCTCGATGCGCGAGCTGTGCCCGGCTTGCCCGCCGGGCGAGGTCGAATCGACGACCAGCGTGGACAGCCCCTCGCTGGCCGCGTAGACCGCCGCGGCCAGCCCACCAGGTCCAGCCCCGATCACGACGAGGTCGTAGGTCTGTTGATCGACGTCGCTCCTCAGTCCCAATGCGTTCGCGACGTCGAGTGTCGAGGGATTCTTCATCACACCGGCGTGGTGTGTGATGACGAGCGGCAGGTCGCTCGGCTTGTAGCGGAAGCTGCAGAGCGCGTCTTCGACATCGGCCACCGCGTCCGGATCCATCGACCGGAACATCACGCGATTGCGCGCCAGAAAGTCCTTGAGCTCGAAGGTCCGGGGCGACCAGCGCGAGCCGATGACGGTGACCGTGGCGTGCTCCGGCGTCTCGAACAGATCGCGACGCTGCATGAACGTACCGAGCACGAGCTCGGAGAGCTCCGCATCCTGGCTGACGAGGCGCTGCAGCTCCTCGCTCGAGAGCTGCCAGGCGACGACGTCGCCGCCGGCCACAGCGGCGCTCTGCGCGACCTGCCGGTTCAGGATCGAGAGGTCACCGGTGAACTCGTTGGGAAAGTGCTCCGCGACCTCGACATGACTGCCGGCGCTTCGTTGAACGATGCGGACGTGGCCCTCTTCGATGACGAACAGTCCGAATCCGAGGTCGCCCTGCTCGAAGAGCGTCTCGCCGTCGCCGTACTGGCGGCGGGTCGCCAGCTCGCGAATGCGCTGCCACTGTGCTTGATTCAGCCGAGGAAACGCTCCCGGGTCCGATTCGAAGTTGTGGAAGGCCATGGGATGAGGTCAGGGTGGCCCTCTGCAAAAAGCGGGCTCAGGCTGCGGTGTGCAGTTCTGAGAGGGCACCCTACCGCTGAGGCCCTTCCCGCGTCTTGCCGTGTCGGCGCCTCGACTCTCGGCTCGGAAGCTCGTGCGGCCCCAAGTTGTCGTGGCGCGGCTTCAGTCGCACCCGCGGTGCCGGGCGACCGTGTATCATCCGTTCCCCAGGTAGTTGACACTTCTTCGTGCTGACCGATGTAACGACGGCTCTGCTCGTCTTGTACGTTGCCGGCGTCATCGTCGGGCTCGTGGCCGTTGACGCGCGCGGCTCGATGCGTATCGTGCTCCCGCTTCTCTGGCCCCTGGGACCAGCGGCATTCGTCATCGTCATCGCCGGACTCACCCTCGTGGCGATCGTCTTGTGGCCGCTGCGGCTCTTGCCGATTCTCGCCGCTATTGGCGCGCTGGCCTACTGGCTCGCCTGACGCCGCCGGTCGATCCGATACAATCCTCGGAACAGCCGTATGGCGGATCCCGCCCTGTCGACCAAGCTCTCTCCATTCGATCGCTCACTCATCGAAGGCCCGATCAGCCCGGCCGTATGGAAGCTCGCGTGGCCCACCATGGTGCAGAACCTCGTGGCCGGCTTGCAGGGCGTGGTGGATCACGTCCTCGTCGGCAACTTGATCGGCTACACCGCGAATGCCGCAATCGGCGTGAGCTGGCAGATCTTCCTGGTGGTCATCGTCTTCATCGCGTCGCTCTTTGCAGGGCAGGCCGTGCTGGTCGCACGCTTTGCCGGGGCGGGTGACGAGGAAAAGGTGAATCGCACGGTGCTACAGGCGTTTCTGACGGCGCTGGCGATGTATCTGGTCATGGCACCCGTCGGCTACTTCGCCGCGCCGGCGCTGCTCGATCTCGTGAACGCCGCGCCCCAGGTGAAGGAACAGGCGCTGCCGTTCTTGCGGGTCAATTTCATCGGCAGCATTGGGATGCTGCTGTTCTTCATGCTCACCTCGGCGCTCAGGGCGGCCGGCGACGCCCGCACGCCGCTGCGCCTCGGTCTGACGATGACCGTGCTCAACGTCGCGTTCAACGTGGTGCTGATCCGCGGACTCGGCCCCATTCCAGCGCTTGGCACGATGGGGTCGGCCATCGGGACGGTGGCGGCCTCGACGCTGGTCAGCGCGTATGCGCTGTGGCATCTCTCGAGGGGCGGCTGCGTGGTGAGAATCACGCAGCACATGTCGTGGCGTCCAGACTGGTCCATCATCCGATCGCTCTTCCGCTTCGGCCTGCCGGCCGGCGTGCAGGGCATCGCCATGAACGTCGCCGGGGTGTTCTTGCTTCGCTTCATCGGATCGCTCGAGGAGAGCGCCGCGGCGCAGGCCGCGTACGCGATCGGCTATACCGAGCTCTTCTCGATGATCACGTGGACCTCGGTCGGACTGATGGGGGCCGCTGCCACCATTGCCGGCCAGAATCTGGGTGCAGGTCATCCAGAACGGGCTATCCAGGGCGTGCATGCCGCCTCACGCATCGGCCTCGGAGTCGCCGCCGTCGTCGGCCTGATGTTCGTCGCCTTCCCGCATATGCTTCTTGGCATCTTCGGCGCCACCGATCCAGCGGTCTCACGCATCGGCGAAGAGTTGCTGCAGTATCTCGCCGTCTCCGGCTTCTTCATCACGCTGGCCTTGACCTACACCGGCGGTCTGCAGGGCACCGGCGACACGCACGGCCCGCTCGTCATCACCTTGGTCTCCCAGATTGCGATACCGATCGGCTTCTGCACGATTCTCCAAGCCACCGGACGGCTCGATGCCACCGACATCTGGATGGCCATCGTCTTCGGCCACTTCACACGCGGTATGTTGAGCATCCTGCGCTTCCGGCAGGGCAAGTGGCGGCACATCAAGGTGGAGATCGAAGGCGCACGCGCGTAAGAGAAGTCAGAAGGCAGAAGGCAGAAGGCAGAAAGCACCAGCGTCGACTTGCCGCGCAGAATGTGAGGGGGCAGGCACCTCGGGCGGCGCAGATCCTGCCACCTCGGATAGACCAAACAGGGAATT